>NZ_CAKJTM010000055.1:33358-35311 GCF_917627345.1 Protofrankia sp. CiP3
CGCCCTAGCCCCCGGTTGAACCTGACAGGAATTCCGGCGGCGTCCGTCCGAGGCCACCAGCCCGGTGTGCCGGGCCTTCCCGCGGTGCCTTTCCGGTGCCGCGGGAAGGCCGGAATCACGGTGGAGTCCCCGAGCGGCGGCCACCGCCAGCCGACAACTATCCGACAACCGGGTGAAAAGCGTTCTGACGGCACAATCCGACAGCAATGTGAAAGCAGTGGGCCAGGTGAGTGATGGTGCGGGCGGGACAGCTTCGCGGGCGGACCGGGTGAACACGCCGGCCCTGGACATCCGCACGCTGTCCAAGACGTTTTCCGGGCAGGTCGTCCTCGATCGTGTTGACCTCACCCTCGACGAGGGCCGGGTGCACGCCCTCGTCGGGCAGAACGGCTCGGGCAAGTCCACTCTGATCAAGATCCTGGCCGGGTACCACCGCCCGGACCCGGGTGGCAGCGTCGCGGTGCGGGGCGTGCCGTTGCAGCTGGGAGCGGCGGCGGCACACGACGCCGGGATCCGTTTCGTCCACCAGGATCTGGGGCTCCTCCTCGACCTCAGCGTGGTGGAGAACCTGATGCTGGGGCTGTCCTACCCGCGCGGCTTCCTCGGCCGGATCCACTGGCGGGAGGCCCGGCGGCGGGCGCGGGAGCGGGTGGCGCGGGTCGGGCTCGACATCGACGTCCGCGCCCCCGCGGGCGAGCTGGGGCTGGCCGACCGCACCGGTCTCGCGATCGCGCGGGCGCTGCCCGAACCGGACCAGGGCAACGCCGTGCTGGTGCTCGACGAGCCGACCGCCGCGCTGCCCGCGGCCGACGTGGACCGGCTGCTGGCGACGATCCGGCGGCTGCGGGACGCCGGGCACAGCGTGCTCATCGTCTCGCACCATCTGGACGAGGTCCTCGACATCGCCGACCGCATCACGGTCCTGCGCGACGGCCGGAAGGCCGCATCGGTGGACGCCGCCGGCATGGACCACGACACCCTCGGCCGGCTGATGGTCGGTCACGATCTGGTCATCTCGACCGGGCGCGAGGAGACGGCCGAGGCGGCCGGCCCCGCCGTGCTGGAACTCGCGGGGATCGCCGGGGGAACCGTGGCCGAGGTGTCCACCACCGTGCACCGCGGGGAGATCGTCGGGATCGCCGGCCTGACCGGGTCGGGCCGCGAGGCGCTGGGCGCGATGCTCAGCGGACGGCTGCCCCGGGCGGGCCGCGTGTCCGTGGACGGTGTCGCCGTCCCGCCGGCGCGTCCCGCCGCGGCCATGGCCGCCCGCCTGGCCTTCGTGCCGGGGGAACGGGCGCGCTACGGCACCTTCGCCAACCTGACGGTCCGCCAGAACCTGACCATGGGATCGCTGCGCCGCCACGTCCGGCGCGGCTACATCCACGCCGGCTCCGAACGCCAGGAGGTACGCACGTGGGTCGACGAGTTCGGGATCGTGACCCGTGGCGTGGACGCGCCCATCACAAGCCTGTCCGGCGGCAACCAGCAGAAGGTGCTTGTCGCCCGTGCGCTGCGCCTGTCCCCGAAGGCACTCGTGCTCGACGACCCGACCGCCGGCATCGACGTGAAGGCGCGTGATCAGGTCCACGGCATCATCGAGCGCAGCGCGGACGCGGGCACGGCGGTCCTGCTGGTCTCGACCGACAGCGAGGAGCTGGCCCGCCTCGCCGACCGTGTCCACGTCCTGAGCCACGGACGTGTCGCGCGCACCCTGCGCCGGGGCGTCGACCTTTCACCGGAAGCCATTGATCATGCACAGGTATCGCTGGGAGCGCCGTGACCCCCCGGCCCGCCCGGCGGTCGTGCGCGCGAAACCGCCGTCGTCTCCTACTTCCGAGGTAGTGCCATGTCGTTAGAAACCGGTCCCAGCCCCGCGGTCAGCGCTCCCGCGGTCGGCCGCGCCTCGGGCCGGGCGGCCGGCCAGCCGGCCGGGCCCGCCACAGCGCGGGAAGC
>NZ_CAKJTM010000056.1:0-564 GCF_917627345.1 Protofrankia sp. CiP3
CCCGGCGGCGACGAGCTCGCGGACCCGGGCGGCCAGCCGCGGGTAGTAACTGAGCTGGGTCAGGCAAGCCACCGGGCGCACCACCTCCCCGTCGGTGCGGTGCCCGCCGGCCCAGGCCACCTGGACCGTCACACGCTCGCTGACCCCGACGACCTCGACGCGGACTGTCTCAACGAGCAGGCGCAGCAGCTGCTTGCGGTCGGCGTCGGTGGTGGTAGCTGCCTGCCACAGGGCGGGGACATCGGCGGCCAAGGCGCGGATATGGTCGCGTTCGGCGGCGGCGAGCACACGCGGGCGGGCCGCGGCGAACCGGTCGTACTCCTCGCCCAGGCGTTGGCGCTCGGCCAGCGCCGCCTCCCAGTCCTTCTCCAGCTGGCGTACCACCAGCCGGTTCTCGGGCTCGGCCAGCCGGTACTGACGGCGGGCACGGTCGGCGGCGACGTCGGCCCGCTCCAGGCCCTGCCGCCAGATCCGGTCCACCTGCGCCCGCTGCGCCTCGACCTGCTCGGCCGCCGCCAGGGAGATCTCCAACGCGGCCGGAGCGAGGGCTTCGAGCACCAAGGC
>NZ_CAKJTM010000056.1:1219-35309 GCF_917627345.1 Protofrankia sp. CiP3
CCGACCTTGTCGCGGGGGGCCTGTCCAGTTTTTCGTGTAAAGGATGGGCAGGAATTGCCCTTACCGTGAAGCTGTTCGGAAACCAGGGCAGACATGCGGTGTACGCGACGGCCATGGGCAGTGTCGGTCACGTCTTGGGTGCAACCTCCTCGATTCGAGGCAGGAGCAGAGTCCGATACGGCGAGGCATGTCCAGGTCCTCACCGACGGCTCCGGGTCGCCCCTTCAAGGATCTTGGCGATGTCCTCGACGGAATCGATGGCTCCGGAGGCGATGCTCATCATGAGGTCGTAGGCTTCATCGTTGGTCAGCGTCAGGCGACGGCCGTTGACACCGTAGAAGGCGATCAGACCGGCGAGCGCGAGCCGCTTGTTCCCATCGACGAGGGCATGGTTGCGAGCCAGCGAATGCAGGAGCGCGGCGGCCTTGCCGTCCAGAGAGGGATAGGCGTCACGGCCGAACACCGTCGCCCGCGGGCGCGCGAGAGCGGATTCGAGCAGGCCGTGGTCCCTTACCACCGGTTCGGAGCCGATGGCCCGCTCGGCGATGTACAACAGTTCACGAAGCGTCAGATAGATCATTCGCCGAGCCGACGGAGCGCCTCCGCGTACCGCGGAAGCTCCTCGTCCAACACCTGATCCAGCAGCTCCGCCCGACTGTGCGCCTCGACGTACTCTCGGATCGCCTGCCGAGCGATCTCCTGCATCGACCGCTGTTCCAGCTCCGCACGCAGGCGCAGAGCCTCTGCCTCGTCATCTGTCAAGCGCAGTGTCATCGCCACACCCCAACGGTATCACTATTGATACCACCCGGAGTCCCGTGAGGAAGCACATCGGCTGCTTGACGCGCTGCCGGAGGACCGGCTACCCGAAGCCGTGGAGCTGCTGCGGCAGTGGGCTGCGGTGGAGCGCGGCGAGCGCCCCGTCGTCAGTTCCGTACGACGGCCGTCTTCGACGGCGAACCAGATCTGGGTGAGCATGCCAAGGAAATCGTGCACGAGGCCTGGGGCGACGAGAACCGCCGCAGCGCGTGATCGTCGTCGACACCGGCCCCGTAGTGGCGTTCGCCAACCGCAAGGACGACCATCACCGGCAGTGTGTCGACCTGCTCCAGAACTTTCCCGGGCCACTTCTGCTCCCAGCCCCGCTCCTCTCCGAGATCGGCTACATGCTCTTCAGCCGGGCCGGAACGAAGGCCGAGCCCTTCCTCTCGGACAGTGGACTTCAGGTCCGTTGTCCGCGGAACTGGGACCGCTCCACTCGAAGACGAGTGGACACCCCGGCCCGACACGGACGCCGTCAGCCAGACCCCCGCCACAACCTGACCAGCCTCAGTATCGGTACGACCGGTCATAAGCCCGGCAGACCGCCGAATTGTTCCTTTTAGGATCAAGACGCAGCGCGGCCCGCGCAGCCACGTGGGCTCAGTTCACTGTACCCGCAGCACGCCTATCGAGATCAGCAAGCGCATCCCGGGCGCGGATGGTGCCGGGGTGGTCGTCGCCCAGAATCCGCCGACGACGGATAAGCACATCCTCACGCATCTGCCGGGCCGCCGGATACTCACCCATCGACCACAGGCAGGCGGCGAGGTTCGCCGCCGCGCGGAGGGTGTCGATGTGATCATCGCCGAGGTGCGTCGCCCACCGGCGGTAGACCTGTCTGCCCAGACGAGCCGCGGTGCGGCTGTCGCCACTGGACCGCAACGCCCGGCCCAGACGCACCACCAAGTCGCGGCCGGCGGCGTCGGTGTCCTCGAGCATGCCTGCGGCCAGCACATGCGGATACAGCACGGCATAGCGCGGCCAGCACCCCGGATCCTCCGGATCGCCCGGGTCCGCGGCGGTAAGCAGAGCATGCACCACCGTCCGGACCCGTGCCCGCTCCTCGACCGGCGTATGGTCACGCAGGACCGCCTGCACGAGCCGGTGCATGACCAGCCCCTCGGCGGTCGCGCGGACCAGCCCGAGCCGGCACACCCGAGCCACCCAGTCCGCGACCACCAACGGGTCACCGACCCCCACACCCGACAGGTCGGACAGCTCAGCCGACCTGTCGGCGGGGGTGAACAAGGTCAGCGGCACCGGTTCCGGGCCGCAGCAGGCCAGCAGCCGCAGCAGCCCCACCGCACCCGGATCATCCAACCCGTCCACCGCGACGGTCCACGCCGCAGCCACCGGCTGCGGATAGCCCGCCGGCCGACCCCGAGCCAGCAGCTCCCCGGCCCGGTCGGCCAGCAGCCGTTCGTAGGTCTCGGCCGGCATCCCGGTGGTAGCCAGCCAGCCCCCGGCCTGTTCCAGCACCAGCGGGAGATCCCCCACCGCTGCGGCGAGTCGCTCCGCCTCACTGTTGGTCAACCGGGGGCAGCCGCGCTGGAGTAGGCGGACCGCGTCCGCCCGGGGCAGCACAGCGACCTCCACCGCCTGTGCACGGCCCGCCTGGCCCCGCTCGCCGATGGCGCCCGTGGCCCGTGGGTGTCATGACGGCCGTCGACGACATCCAGGCCATCGGCGTCGACCCCGCCGTACTGCGCTCCGAGCAGGACATCCTCGGTGCCGCGCTCCAGAGCGCCGAGACGGTCGGCCCGGACGACTACAGCAGACCGGCGCATGTCCATGCCCATGTCCGGCGGGCGATGCTGGCTCTGGTCGGTCGTGGTGACTCTGTCGACATCACCGCGGTCGCCGGTGAGCTGGGCGGCATCGCCGCTCTGCCCGAGGGTCGCGACGGCGGGAGCCGGACCCTACTGGACGTCATCGGGCCGTCGTATCTGCACCGGCTGACCGAGTCATTCACGATGGCGGGGAGCGCAGGCTACCACGCGCGGACGGTAGCGGACGCTGGCCGGCGTCGCCGCTGGGTCGACGCGCTCACCTGGGCCGCACGGCATGCCGAGAAGCCGGCCGCGGACCTTGACGAGGTCATTGCCGATACCCGAGCGCCGGGTAGCCCGGGGGGATTTCACCCCCGGGCTACCCGGCGACACATCGCATCCTTGCTGGTCAGGTGCACCTCGATCAGGTTCCGGCAAGGTCAGCCCGGCATATCACCCGCCCCGGTGAAAGACAGAGGTCAGCGAGAACCCCTTTGATGCCGTCGATCACGGTCGACAGGCGGGTATCGGTCGACTGGAGCGCAGACCCGATCGCACGCCATGACCGGGTTAGATCTGCATGTTTACGACCGCTGGGCGGGGACTGAAGCCGTCCGGTTTTGCCACTGGCAGGCCTGGGCTGGGACTGCCGTGGCGACGGCACCGAACACCATCGCCGTAACACCGATCACTGCTACAACACAGGCATGTCTGATTTTTTTCATGCTTCCACTCCAAATCATCAATATGGCCAAATAGCTGCGCTGACCCTTTGAAGAAAAAGGGCAATTAGTAGTGTCCTGACTTGTTGGCTGCCACTTGATTCGCTACTGCTGTTGCTGCTTGATTCATCGCCGTGGCTATGTCATCTGGGCTGCACGCCTGAGCGGGGGCAGTCATGGCGATGGTGCCGAACACCGTCATCGCAGCGCCGACAACTGCCACAGCACAGGCGTGTCTGATTTTTTTCATGCTTCCACTCCAAATCATCAATATGACCGAACTGCCGCACTGATGATGCTAGTGGATGAAATGTTCGCATACAAACGCTGCCGGCCCGTTATAATCAATATGATATGTTCATATGGTTATCGATTTCGATACCGGCCCGGGTAGCGTGGCATCGGCTTTACGCCGTCCCGACAGATGGATAGATCAACGAGTGCGACGTCGGTGTCGCGACGACCGTTTGAACCCGCAGACAGTGGACTTCAGGTCCGCTGTCCACGGAACCGGGACCGCTCCAGAGCAGCCTCTCGCTGTCCGGCCGGGCCGCCACGGGCTCAACGGCCCATAGCGCACCCCGCGCAGGTCCTGCCGGAGCGAGATATCAGCCCGTCTCCTCACCAGGAATTAGATCCGATGTGCCGGCATGGCTGGGCACGTTCGCAGCCGCTTCGACCGGCCTCACGTTTCAAAGCGGTAACTACTCGATGACGAGACCGCCGACAATCGACGGAATACCGTCCGGGTAACGAAACAAGCGGATCACCGCAACTTTTCAGAGCAACCTCACAAGGATGCCCGGGACATTGGCCGGCCTCACGCCGGCTGCTCGGAGAGCAGCGACACCGCGGTACGCCGAGGCCAGCACCTGCGCCTTCGGACAGGCATGGACGATCCGCCATGCCCTGGCACTCCTCAGCACGCGCGCTGTCACCACGGCGTCCCGCGGGAATCCCGCCATCCGGCCGTCGGCCCCGGCCGCGGCGGGCATTCAGGCCCATGGACTTTCCAGTCAGAATGGCTACGCCGAGCACCTGTCAACATACGTGAAGCGCGGCCGGCCCGGCAGCCGGGCTGGCGGATAGAATCGTCCAGGTGGCTGCAACCAACGCTCACAACGAACGCGAGGTGTGATGTGGCAAGCGAAAAGAACCGACTTCCCATGAATGCTGAAGGCCCCTTCTTCGTCGACTCCGAATGCACTGACTGCGAAAACTGCCGTGGCGTTGCCCCGGATTTCTTCAAGCGCGACGACGCCCACGAGGTCTACTACATATGCCGGCAGCCGTCGACCGAGGAGGAAGAGGAGATGTTGTTGCAGGCCCTCGAGTTCTGCCCGGCCGAGGCAATCGGGCGCGCGGCGTAACCCACCGCGAACCACGGAAGTCGTGATCACGCTCTTCTCGCGGCGGGGTTCCTGTGATCGGACGGCTCCACGGAACCCCGACCGAGATCGTTAACAGCCGATCAACGACCGGCCGCGACAGAACCGTCACAGCACGACTCAGCAGGCATACACCGCACCCCCGGCAAGCCGGCCGTACTTCAACTGGCGCACATACCAGCTGATAATGGATCCAGCCTGCCACTCCTTCGAGCACATACAATAAAAATATTGAACCATTATTACCAATAAAATAGTATTTGCCCGGATCGGCCAGCGGGGCAGCCGGCCCGACCACCCGCCGATAAATACCCAAAAACAACGTCGCCCAGGAAAGCCACGCCGTAATGTGGGACCCTCATCTTTCAAGGAGGGGCGTTGTCCACAACTCCGGGGAAGCCACCCGCACGCCAGGCTTCGCCAGCTCAACGGGGACCCTACGATCGCATACTGGGCCGACCGCTCGGACCCCTGGCGGAGCTCGCCGGGCTACGAGACAGCCATCCCATGATGGACTCGATTGTCGATGAAACCAATGGGCGCCGGATTCGCATAGGCGATCATTGGCTATCGGATTTTGCGTCCTGCAACTATCTTGGTTTCGATGTACATCCAGAGATCATTGCGATGGTGCCGGAGTACCTGACCAAGTGGGGTACCCATCCGAGCTGGTCACGTATGATCGCCCATCCACGGCTGTTCACCGAGATCGAAGAAGAACTCGCCGAGCTCCTCGGCGCCGAAGACAGCCTCACGATTCCCACGATCACGCACATCCATATGTCGGTCATTCCGGCTCTCGTCGGAGAAGGGTCGGTCTTTCTCGACCGGCATGCGCACCACACAATCCACGACGGCTGTGCCATAGCGCGGGCACGAGGTGGTACCCTGGGGTACTTCGATGCCGAGAATCCCAGCCAGCTGGATGAGCTGCTGCGGGCGTGCCCCACCTACCCAAGGCTGGTGTGTATCGACGGCGTGAACAGTATGACCGGCAACGCACCGCCGTTGACCGAGCTGCTGGCAGTCACCCGGGCGAACGACGCGATCCTCTACATCGACGATGCCCACGGTTTCGGCGTCATCGGTGAACGCGGCCGAGACGAGATCAGCCCGTACGGTCTACGCGGTAACGCCCTTGTCCGCCATGTCGGGGAAAGCTATGACGGACTCATCCTGGTGGGCGGCTTCTCCAAGGCGTACTCATCCCTGCTGGCCTTCGTCGCCTGCCCGACCACGGTGAAGAACTACCTCAAGGTGACTGCCGCGCCGTACCTCTTCTCCGGGCCGTCGCCGGTGGCTTCGCTCGCTACCGTGCAGGCCGGTTTCCGGCTCAACTCGGCGCGGGGCGACACCATCAGGGCCGATCTCCATCGCAAGACCGCCCGTGTTCTCGACGGGCTGGCACAACTCGGGCTGCGGACCTTGAACCGGTCCGGGACGCCGATCATCGAAGTACCGATCGGCAGTCCCGAGGACACAGACGCCCTTGGCCTCTACCTGTTCGACCGCGGGATCTACATCACCATGGCGCCCTTCCCAATGGTGCCCCGAGCCGATGTCGGAATCCGCATCCAGGTGACCGCAGCCAATACCGACGAAGAGATTACCCAGCTGCTCGCGGTACTCGCCGAGGTTGCCGCGATGTTCCCAGGCCCGCGGCCAGAACAATACGGACAGTCCGAGCATGACGGACCGGCGCCGCGCCGCTGGCCCAGCCAATGGACGAAAACCGTGTAGAGCGCTCCCCTCCGCTGACAGGCCGACGGCTGTACGGCCGGCTGTACAGCTGCGGTTCACGCCGGGCGGCCGGCGGCCCAGTCAGCCTGGCTCGTCACGATGCGTCCGGCCCGGCCCGGCCCGTCGGCTTGCTCGGGCGAGCTCGGCCAGGCGCCGCACGGGCATGCGGTCGCGAACCAGCTTCACGTCCGTGTCCCGCGCGTCATGCAGAACCGCCAGAAACCGTTCACGCGGGATCTCCACAGCGCCCATGGAGCCGGCGTGTGCGGTCACGAACTGCACATCGACGAGCCGACCACCGGCCCGCACGAAGCGTGCGTCAAAGTCGACCAACGCGACCTTGGACGCGTCGGTATGCGCGTGGAACATGGACTCAGCCATGAAGACTGCGCCGACGAGCACACCGAACATCCCGCCGACGAGGTCGTCGCCCTTCCACACCTCGACGCTGTGCGCCCAGCCGAGCCGATGCAGCTGAAGGTAGGCGTCCGCGAGCTCAGGCGTGATCCACGTGGGTCGGCCACCGCGGCCGCAGCCGCGGACGACATCGGCGAAAGCCCTGTCCAACGTGGTGGTCCACGTACACGCGCGCATCCGTTTGAACAACGAGTCGGACACATGCACGCCACCGACGGGCAACACGCCCCGTGGGTCCGGGCACCACCAGGGCAAGTCAAGATCCGGCGGGTCGTCCCCGGCGAGGTTGAAGATACGCCCGTCAGCGACGGCGGCGCTGAACCGGCGGCGTGTGGCCGCGCCCTCGACCGGGTCTCCGCCCGGGGCCGGGAAGGGGAATACTCCCCGCCGATACGCTCCGATCAGCGCCGCCGCGGTGAGCTCGCCCCCGACCGCGATGGGTAAGTCCGCTGGCTCGCCGTGTTCTGTCGCTGACAGCCCGTCCCATGGCGACGGCCCCGGCGGCTCGGGTGAGCCGGTCAGGTCCATGTGTGACCCGCGCGGACAGGTTCGGCCACGGCGTCCCGGCCCGCCTCCGCCTCCGCCGATCCAACGGCCAATGCGGCGCAACCAGCTGACAAACGGTGATCATTCCGATGCCAGAGCAGCGGCGTCAGCTCCTCGGCGGGCTGTGGGCAACCCAGGTAGAAGCCCTGCGCGAGATCACAACCAAACTCGGCCAGACGCCGCATCGCGCTCTCGGTCTCGACCCCTTC
Organism: Protofrankia sp. CiP3; assembly: GCF_917627345.1. Taxonomy (NCBI): domain Bacteria; kingdom Bacillati; phylum Actinomycetota; class Actinomycetes; order Frankiales; family Frankiaceae; genus Protofrankia; species Protofrankia sp. CiP3. The sequence goes on from NZ_CAKJTM010000056.1 coordinate 8,833, forward strand.
GACCACGATACGCAGGCCAAGGGAGTGTGCGAGCCCGACCGTGGACTGCACGATCGCCGCCGCCCCCGGATCGGAGTCCAGGTGCATGACAAAAGATTTGTCCAGCTTGAGAATATCCACCGGGAGCTCCCGCAGATAGGACAGGGACGAGTATCCCGTCCCATAGTCGTCCACGGCGATGTGGATTCCCATCTCCCGCAGGGTTGCGAGCACGGCCGCGGTACGGATCCGGTCAAGCATCAGGGCTGTTTCGGTGATCTCAAACTCAAGCGCCCGCGCCGGCACCCCGTGCAGCGCGAGCAGATCCGCGACCTCGGCCGGGAATGCCGTGTCGAGCAGATTGGACGCGGAGAGATTGACCGCGACACCGATATCCAGACCAGCGTCACGCCAGCGACGGGACTGCCCCAGCGCGAGACCGAGAACCTCCAGCGTCAGCGTACGCATGAGCCCGGTGTGCTCGGCCAGGGGCAGGAAGACATCGGGCGGGAGAAGGCCCTTCGTGGGATGTTCCCACCGTACGAGCGCCTCCACCGCATGACAGCCACCCGTGCGCAGGTCGATCTTCATCTGGTAATGGACCCTCAGCTGATCATTGCCGAGCCCGCCGCGCAGCGCCTCGATGATGTCCAGGCGATCCGGGGTGTGCACGTCCACGCCAGGCTGGTAGTACTCGACCCCGGAGCGGGCAGCTTTGGCCGCGTACATCGCAACATCCGCTCGCTGCAACAGAACGCTCGCGGCGACCGCGTCGTCCGGGTAGAGCGCGGCCCCGATGCTCGCGTCCACGTGCAGGGTGACCGCGCCGATCTCGAAGGGGGCCTCGAGCGTGGCCAGCACCCTTTCGGCGACCGTCTTGGCCACCGCCGCATCCGCGCCTTCCAGGAGCACGGCGAACTCATCCCCACCGAGGCGGGCCAACAGGTCCTCCGGGCGCAACGCCGCCGCGATCCGCCGCCCGACGAGCTTCAGTAGATCATCGCCGACAGGATGGCCAAGGGAATCGTTGATCTCCTTGAAACGGTCAAGGTCAAGAACGAGCAGCGCGAACCGACGGGCCCCCGCGCCAGCGCCGGGGTCCAGCCCGTTGAGGCGTTCGAAGAAGCCACGACGGTTGGCCAGCCCGGTGAGCTCGTCGGTGCGGGCCTGCAGCTTGGTCTCAGCGAGCTGACGGACCTCGGCAAAGGTGATCCCGGTCCGCACGAGCGCGGCCAGAACCGTGGCAGCAGCGAGCGTGACGGTCACGGGCGGCAGCCGCGTTACCGCTCCGAAGACCAGGAGCCCAAGCGCGGCAATCGCGAAGATGGCCGGGATGGCCAGCACACCCCACCCGACGAGGCCCTCCGCCTTCTCCCGCGACGGCCGTTGCCAGGCGGCGTACGCGGGCAGAACCAACGCCAGTGCCCACAGCACCTCGACCGGCCCGCCCGGGGAGTAGTGACCGCTGGCGACCTCACCGACCACGACCGTATCGGCGGCCGCAAAGATAATCAGCGAACCACCGAGGAGATACCACACCCTTTCGAGCCGCCAGCCCAGCAGACCGAACACACTCACGACGAGCACGAGCAGCATCAGATCGGCAAGGGGATAGGCGAGATTGAGCTCCACCGTCGACATGCTGGTCGCGCGGACCTTACCGATGGCACCGACAGCCAGGCCGCTGGCAAGCGCCGCCACCCCGAGAGCGCCCACCAGCGCGTCCAGCCAGACGCTGGGATGAAAACGGGACACTCGTTTGCGCAGCAGCAGAATCACAGCTACATATGTCGCGATATAGAACAACAACCAACCTGCGTCGGCCAGCGATGGCGACAGTTGCGGATTGCGATTGGCGACCTGTGTCGTGAAGTAAATCGTCCCAGCGCCGTAGCACAGAAGACCGGCCCCGATCACGACCCACGCGGCCCGTTCGCCACGCACCAGAATGGCGCGGGCGAGGCACATGACCCCCGCCGCCAGGCTGAAACAGTTGCCGAGCCAGCGATCGACCCCGTTGACTATGATCGATGTGCCGCGCAGGCCGGCGAGAGTGGTGACCACGAAGAATACCGCAGCCATCAGGAGCGCCACACGGCCCGCTCGGACCACTCGCAATCGGCGCGTGGCATGTACTGAAGTCGTCAAATGATCATCCCCCCACGATCAGATCGGCGGGGCATATTCTGACACTCCGGGCGCTATTTTCCTGCAACAAACCACCAATCGACCGGAGACACCGGGAACCTTCACGATCACCCCAGTTTTTACCAACCGACAGTTGACCAACTGACGGTTGGCCGGCTGGCAGCGGCTTCTTTGTGGACCACTCCGGCGCGGTAGCGCGACACCGGCCTGTGGCGGCGGTATGCCGACGTCCGATTTGCCACCCCTGACTACCGGCAGCGTCCGTCAGTAAAAAATCTTGCGGACGAACACCCGTAGCTCCTCCACTCCTACCCGGGACTCGGCAATCCAGTCCCGAGGCACGCCCTGAGCGACCCATTCGCGACTCGTTCGCCCCGAAGATCTGGCACAGGCCTACGGCGTGTTCCGGAAGTCGTCGTTCGATCAGGGAGCCGCACAGACGGCTTTCGGAGCACGCCCTAAGAGCGCGTTTGAGATCGTCATTCCGGCTCGCCGCGCCCAGGTTCCCCCTGGCTGCGTTGTCGGCCAACCCGATACAGCTCATCCGGTATCGCTTCGGCCTTCCGCCCTGCCAGATGGCGCCTGGACGCGGCTCACTGACCGAAAGCCCGATCTCGAACACGCTCTAAACTCCCAGGGCACTTGCTTCAACACCACCGGTCAGCGAGAGACCACCGTCGACGACAAGCGTCTGACCTGTGATCCACGCAGCCTCGTCCGACAGCAGGAAGGTGACCGCGCCGGCAACGTCGCGGGGCAGCCCGAGCCGCTTCAGCGGGTAGGCCGAAGCCACCGTGTCCTCCCGACCGGCAAAAAGCGCGGTCGCGAACCTGGTCTTCACCACGGCGGGCGCGACCGCGTTCACCCGGATCACCGGGCTGAGCTCCATCGCGAGCTCGCTGGTCAGACGGATCAACGCGGCCTTGCTGACCCCGTACAGGCCGATACCCGGCGATGGCCGAAGGCCCGCGACGGAGGCCATGTTGACGATCGCGCCACCGTGCTCGCCCATCCAGGCGTCCCGCACGAGCCTGATCCAGGCGAGCGGCGCAAGCACGTTGACACCAAAGATCTTCATTGCCGCGGCCGGTTCGACGTCGAGCATCGGGGCGTGGACAGGGTTGATCCCGGTGTTGTTCACGAGTATGTCAATTCTTCCGAACGTCTCAAGGGTCCGGCGGACGGCATCCTGCTGATGGAGCGGGTCATCGGCCCGTCCCGCTACCGCGAGGGCCACCTCGCCGCCCCCCAGCTCCTCGACCGCCGCTTCCAGCGGTTCCGCCTGGCGAGCGGTGAGGCTCACCTTCGCGCCCGCCCGGACGAGCTCTCTGGCAACCTCAAAGCCGATCCCCCGGCTTGCGCCCGTCACGATAGCAACCTGATCGGTTAGCGAGACCACTGCTGTCCGTCCTCCTCTGGTTGGCACCGTCCATCTGCGCACCAAACGGTTCGTGCCACTTTGACAGGAGAACAGTGATCGCGCCGCCTCCGGTGGGGTCAGCCCGCGGCACCTCCGGCGGGGACCGGGCCAGTGCGCTCAGCCGGGTCGCTCAGCCAGAGCGCTGGACCGCGCGGTGGGGCATCAGAGCGTTCGCGGGAATGACGCCCAGGCGTCCGGCCTGGTAGTCCTCCACCGCCTGGCGCAGCTCCTCACGGGTGTTCATCACGAACGGCCCGTACATCTCGACGTGCTCGCGGATGGGCTGCCCGCCCAGCAGCAGTACCTCCAGCATCGGGGCCGGGCCGGGCTGCGGGTCGTCAGCGACGAGCGTGATGTGGTCACCCGGCCCGAACACGGCAAGCTGCCCGCGGCCGACCGGACGGCCCTCGCCACCGGCTCGTCCCGAACCCGCGAGGATGTAGGCAAGCGCGTTGAAGCCGGGATTCCAGGGGACCGTCAGCCGAGCGCCGGGGGACACCGACGCATGTGCCACCGCGATCGGAGTGTGGGTGGAGCCGGGGCCCTGATAACCACCGGCATCCCCGGCGATGAGTCTCAGCAGCGCCCCCGCGTCCGGCGACGAGACCAGGCTGACCCGGTCGCCTTCGATGCTCTGGTACCGCGGCGGGCTGAACTTGTCGCGCCCAGGCAGGTTCACCCACAGTTGGATGCCGTGGAAGAGCCCGCCGCTGACGACAAGCTCTTCGGGCGGTGTCTCGATGTGCAGGATCCCCGCGCCCGCTGTCATCCACTGGGTCGCGCCGTCGGTGATGACGCCGCCTCCGCCGTTGGAGTCCTGATGCTGGAACGTCCCATCGATCATGTATGTGACGGTCTCAAAGCCCCGGTGAGGATGCCAGGGGGTGCCCTTTGGCTCGCCCGGCGCGTACTCGACCTCGCCCATCTGATCCATGTGAACAAAAGGATCAAGATCGGCAAGGCTGACACCGGCGAAGGCCCGGCGCACGGGGAAGCCTTCGCCCTCGCGGCCCGACGGCGCCGTCGTCACCGAACGGACCGGGCGGTCAACGGCACCGGAGAGCGGCGTCCCGAGACGCGGCAGGCTGGTTGTATCGGCGGTCACGGCAGGCATCGCGATCCTCCTGACGGCGAGCTAAATGTTGCTAATGCAACTATACGATGAGGATAACCCCAGCTCGCCCCGCTCGCTTCCCGATCAGCCCACGTGACAACCTGGCCTCATGGATGGGCAGTGCTGGCAGTGATGACGCGAGACACCGCCTGGGCGGCGCGAGCCGGACAGCCCTGTTACCGGAGGCAGCTACGAGCCTGTGCTGGGCATCAGAACGCCGCGGCGATCGTCTGCTCCACCTGCCGCTTGCGCGCCGCGAGCTCCGCCTCCTCGGCCCGCGCCCGGTCGAGGCTGTCGGCAACGGCCTCGTCTCCGTTCATCAGCTCCGCCAGGTCGAGGCCGGCCAGGTCGAGGACACCCATCCGCGCATAGGCGTCGCGGACCTTCTCGCCCCACAGGCCTATATCCCTGACACACGGCACAATCCGGCTGAACAGAAGCTTACGGAACACCCGCATGTAACTGGACGTCTCGACCGCGGCAAGGCAGGCGGCCACGTCGAATCCGAGGTTGTCCCACACCTCGGCGCCCCGCAGCCGGTCCCGCATCAGCCAGCAGCTTTCGACGACGAATTCCTCCCGCTCGGCACGCTCACGACTACTCAGCTGCGCATAGTAGTCACGCAGCACCAACCGGCCAAACGCCACGTGCCGAGCCTCGTCCTGCATCACGTAGGCGAGAATCTGCTTCGGCAGCGCGGCGGACGTGGCGTCGCGCAGCACACCAAACGCGGCGAGGGCGAGACCCTCAATGAGCACCTGCATACCCAGGTACGGAATGTCCCACCGGCTGTCGCCAAGGGTCGAGTCGAGCAGCGACCGCAGTTCGGGATTGATCGGGTAAACGATACCGATCTTCTCCGTCAGGAAACGGGCATATGTCTCGGCGTGCCGCGCCTCGTCGATCGCCTGGGTCGCGGCGTAGAACTTCGCGTCCATGTCCGGCACTGACTCGACGATCCGAGCGCTGCAGATCATCGCGCCCTGCTCGCCGTGCAGGAACTGGCTGAACTGCCACGAGGTCAGATGCCGGCTGAGCTCACCGCGCTCCCGCTCGCTGAGTTTCTCCCAGACCGGCAGCCCGTGGATGGGGATGGTGTCGTCGGGAAGCTCCAGCGCCCGGTGGGGGTCCACCTCCACGGACCAGTCAATCCTGGTCGCGGCGTCCCACTGCCTGTCCTTGCCCTTCTGGTAGAGATCCAGCAGCCGGGCACGGCCTTCGTCGTATTCCCAGGAGAAGCGCGCGGCACCGGCCATCGGCACGTCCCAGGTAGAACCACCAGCCGGCATGACGTAGTGGCCGTATGTGCTCATGACCTGACCTCCGCGATAGCCACCGGACGTCCGGCATGTGCAGACTGTTCAGAGCGACGGCAGGTGTCAAGCGATCACTCGTGGTACATGGCCTGTCATGACCGCCAGGATCTTCAGCCGCGGCCCGCCCCGCCGCGTCGGCCACAGCATGATCCGCGTCGGCCAAGCCGGCCGCGTGGACCGCGGTGACACGGACCAACACTATTGGGACGGTCCCCCAGATGGGGGGACCGGTCAGCGCTCGACACGCCGCCGGTAAAGTTAAGGGTTTGTGACAACCAGCCCAGCGGACCGCCCGGACCGCTACCGTCTGGGCTGTGGACCGCAGCTGCAGTCGACCGGATTTCCTGCGGCAGGAGCGCCTGCGAGCAGCAGGCCGGCTCCGAAGCCGTCGACGCCCTCGTGACACCCATGGTCGTCGCCGGCTGACGGCCCGGCCACCGGGACGTCCCGCTCGGCGTCGCTGACCACCGAGCGGCTCGGCGCTGCTGAGCCGTGCGCTGAGGTCCGATCCGCCCGTTGCCATCCGCGTGGGCCGCCGGACCCGCGCTGGCCTCGGCGTCACCGCAACGTCCTGGCGGCCACTGCCTACCGCCTGCCGTCTGTCCACGAAGCTGCCCATCGCCGGGTTGTCGTTCGGCGATATGGTCAGCTTGTCACCAATCGGACAGACGGATGGAAAGGGCACGCCAGCCGGTGGGACTGCTGAGGCGAGGTGGGCTCGGTATCGCGATGTTCGCGACCGCCCTCGCGCTCATGCCTGTCCTGGTGGTGTGGTACCAGCATCATCCAGTACCCGCCGCTGGCGGCAGCACGCTCACCACCGACGAACCAGCGCGGCCGGGCGACACGACGGCCGTCGTCCCGGCGAGCACCGACACGGCTGCCCCAGCGTCACCTGCCCCGCGCTGGACTCCGTCGGATCGCGCCGGCGGCGCGGCAGCGGCGAGTCCGGCCCTGCTCGGCTTCACCGGCATCGTCTCGGGCAGAGTCGTGAGCGGAGTCGTCCAGGATGGCGTTGTGAGCGGAGTCGTCCAGATCGGGCTCGCGGTCTCCGGGTCGCCCGGCACCATCCTGTTCAGCCTGTTCAACCTGAGCGGGAGCGTCTTGGCGTCCTCCACAGCAGCTACTGGGCCACCGTTTCTGTTCCAGCCGCAGGAAGGCCCATGGAACACGACGCGCTTCCCGAACGGGCGGTATGTCCTTACGGCGACCGCCATCCAGCAGTCCATACCACCCCTCTCGGTGACCTTCCAGGTCATCAACCAGACAGCCCCGCGGTCCGCTCCCGGCTAAGAGCGCCCGGCAATAGGGGCGTGGATCAAGAAACGGGACTGAGGCACGCGCCTCGTGCCGGCCGCTCTACAAGCACCGCATCCCATCCCCGCTGGCGCCGATGACGGTGCCGCCGAGCGTCGGCGGGCGCCTCGGTACGGCGAATGTCCAGCGGCGGCACCGAACGGCTGGCCCCCGCGTGACGTCCCGGCCAGGAGACCCTAAGGTCAACCAGATATGGATCGCCTTGTCTGGATCGACTGTGAGATGACCGGGCTCAACGCCGCCTCCGACCTTCTGCTGGAGGTCGCATGCCTAGTCACCGACAGTGAACTTAATATCCTTGGTGACGGTGTGGACGTGGTCATGTCCGCGCCGGAGGCCGCGCTTGCCGGGATGGATGCCGTGGTCCAGGAGATGCACACCGCCTCGGGCCTGACCGACGCGGTACGTGTGTCAACGCTGACCCTGGCCGAAGCCGAGCGACAGGTACTGGACTACGTCCAGCGTCAGGTTCGGGAGCCGGGCAAAGCTCCCCTGTGCGGTAACTCGATCGCCACTGATCGCGGCTTTCTCGCACGGTACATGCCGGCCCTCGACAGTTATCTGCACTACCGGATGGTCGACGTGTCGACGGTGAAGGAACTCGCCCGGCGCTGGTACCCCAGGGCCTACTACGCGGCACCGCCCAAGCGCGGCGGTCACCGTGCGCTCGCCGACATCCGGGAAAGCATCGACGAACTGCGCTACTACCGGAAAGCCATCTTTGTGCCACAACCGGGCCCCAGCAGTGAATCCGCCCGGGCGCTGGCACGAGAGATCCGGGTTGCCAGCCACCCCGATGACGCTCCCGTCACCACGGCGACCAGCGGGGAGGCCTCCCCACCGACCGTGGTCTGAGCGCGGCCGAGGCGCCGCTGGCAGCCCCGGCACCGTCATGGCCGGGACACCGGAATCCTCGTGGCCAGAAGGAGGGATTGACCGGTACTATGAGCCAGGTCCGGAGATGTTGTGCCGGTCGGCCGCTGGTGCGCAGGTAACCGCTGCGCGTGGGCGGAGCATGTCCTCGGTACGTGGTGGGTGTAGCTCAGCTGGTAGAGCACCGGGTTGTGGTCCCGGGTGTCGCGGGTTCAAGTCCCGTCACTCACCCCACGTAAGGGGTCTGCCATGACCCTGAGCAGCCGTATGAGGCCTTCATCGTAACTCCGCTGTGGCCGTCAGCACCGCGGTGAGCCTGTGCAGTGCGGAACGTAGAGCAACGAACTCGTCACTGGAAAGGCCCATAGCACGCTCGATGACGGATGGCACGCTTCGGGCTCGCTCCCGCAACGCGGCGCCTTCCTCGGTAAGGGTGATCTGGACGGAACGCTCGTCGTCAACCCGCCGCTCACGCCGCAGGAGGCCGGTCGACTCAAGCCGCTTGAGCAGTGGTGAGAGCGTGCCGTAGTCCAGCTGCAGCGCGGCGCACAGCTCCTTGACAGGGCTCGCCTCATGCTCCCAGAGCACGAGCATGACCAGGTACTGCGGATAGGTCAGACCAAGCTGGTCAAGTACCGGCCGGTAGACACCCGTCATGGCGCGCGACGCCGCGTACAGGGCGAAGCACAACTGGTCGTCCAGACGCAGCGAGGAGTCCCGTCGCCCATCCTCGGTGTGGCCGACCATGTCGATGTCCTGGCTGGTCATGGCCCATATTCCCATCCCGCCAGCGGGTGGGCACCCACTCGCCCATCGATCATGTCGCCTCCTGGCGCGCACGGACACGCCAGGAGGCTGTCAACCACGGTCAGAGCAGGCCGGCGGCAAGGGTGATGGGAACCGCGGCCAGCGCCTGGCTTACCGGACAGTTCGCCTTGGCCTCCTCCGCCGCCTTGACGAAGCCGGAGTCATCCATCCCAGGCACGTCACCACGGACGGTGATGTGGATACCGGTGATACCGGTACCCGGCTGGAAGGTCACGTCCGCCTGGGTCTCCAGCCGGCGCGGCGGATTCCCCGCCCCGGTCAGGGCGTGCGAGAGCGCCATGGAGAAGCAGGATGAGTGAGCGGCCGCGATGAGCTCCTCCGGGCTGGTGACGCCGCCCGGCGCCTCGGCGCGCGCGGGCCACGAAACAGGGAAGTCGCCGATCTGGGACGAGGCGAAGGTGACGGTCCCGCCCCCCTCGATCAGGCTGCCTTCCCAGGCCGTGCGCGCGGTGCGAGTGGTTGCCATGGTGGGTGCCTCCGTTGTGGCGATCTGATGGCCGCGGCTGCCGTACAGCCACATTCGGAGAGTACACGATTGCATCGTGCACAATCTTTTTTGCTGAAAGATCCACCATCGACGCTCCAAATAATCATCCTCTGTGGGCCGGCCGCTCCTCGTCCCGAATTTCGCCGACAAGCTCTTCCAGGACGTCCTCCAGCGCGACGACCCCGAGAATCGTTCCGTCCCGGTCGGTGACCCGGGCCAGGTGCGCTCCGCTGTGCTGCATCGTCGCGAGCACCGTCCGGAGCCTGTCGTCCGCGCCGACCCGGGCGAGCGGGCGGACCCACTTCGCCGGAACCGGCGCCGACCGCTTTCCCGGGCTGGTTTCCAGAACGTCCTTGAGATGCAGGTAGCCGGCGAGCGTCCCGGCTGGGTCACGGACCGGGAAACGAGAGAAACCGGTCCGCGCGGCCACCGCTTCGACATCGCGCGGGGTCACCCCAAGCGGAACCGTCTCCAGCCGATCGACGGGGAGCAGCACACTGCGCGCGCTGCGCTCATCGAGGTAGAGCGCCCCTGACAGCAGACCGTGCTGGTCTTCGTCGAGCAGTCCCTCACGCCGGGACTCCTCGACGAAGCCGGCGACCTCGTCGAGAGTGAAGGCGCTGGCGACCTCGGCCCGCGGCGTCACCCGCAGCATCCGCAGGCTGAGGTTGGCGATCATGTTCAGCCCGACGATCGCCGGCCGCAGGCAGCGGACGACACCGGCGAGCGGTGGGACGAGCAACAGCGCGCTTCGGTCGGGCCCGGCCAGGGCGATGTTCTTGGGAACCATTTCGCCGATCACGACGTGCAGGAACACCACAATGACCATGGCGGCGACGAACGCGGTCAGGTGCCAGGACGCGTCGGGCAGCCCGACCGCCGCGAACGGCCCCGCCAGCAGCTCGGCGACCGCGGGTTCGCCGAGCGACCCCAGGCCGAGGGTGCAGATCGTGATGCCGAGCTGCGCGCCGGCCAGCATCAACGACGCCTCCTCCATCGCCCGCAGCGTGCTGCGGGCACGGGCCGATCCGTTCTGCGCCATCGGTTCGACGGCGCTCCGGCGGGCCGAGATCAACGCGAACTCGGCCCCCACGAAGAACGCGTTGGCCAGCAGCAGGACAGCGGCGAGACAGAGCGCGACAAGGACGCTCACCGCACCGCGCCCATCACGTCCGGGCTGCGCCGGCCCCGGGGTGTGCGGGGAAGTACCAGGTGGACGCGGTCCACCCGGCGGCCGTCCATGAGGTGGACGGCGAGGCTGACACCGTCGACATCGACGACGTCACCGGCGACGGGCAACCGGCCGAGCCGGTCCGCGATCAGGCCCCCGAGGGTCTGGTAGGCGTCGTCCAGCGGCAGCCGGATGCCAACGGTCTGCGCAGCCTCGTCCACCCGGAGCAGGCCGGACAGCAGCCACGTCCCGTCCTTCCGCCGCTGCGCGCGTGCGGCGATCCGATCATGCTCATCCACCACGTCGCCGACAAGCTCCTCGATCAGGTCCTCGATGGTGACCAGGCCATCCGTGCCGCCGAACTCGTCGATGACGACCGCCAGCTGCAGCCCGCCCCGGCGCAGCGTCTCCAGCAGCGGGTCGAGCTCGATCGTGGACGGCACCACCAGATGATCAATCATGACCTCGCCGACGGTGACCCTTTCCCGGTCGTCCTCGCCGACCGAGACAGCGTGTTTGACGTGGACGAGACCGACGACGTCGTCCAGGCCCTGGCCGACCACGGGAAAGCGGGAGTGCCCGGTCCGGCGGGCCATCGCGATGACCTCGCGGACCGGATCGCCAACCTGGACCGTACGCATCCGGACCCGGGGAGTCAGGACGTCCGCGGCCTGCTTGTGCCCGAACGCCAGGGATCGCTGGAGCAGCGTCGCGGTCTCCGGCGCGAGCGTGCCCTTTTCCGCGGATCGGCCTACCAGCGCAAACAGCTCCTGTGCGGATCGGGCGGAGGCGAGTTCCTCCTGGGGCTCGAAGCCCAGCCGACGCAGCAGGCCGTTGGCGGTGCCGTTGAGCAGACGGATCGGGTAGCCGGCCACCCGGCTGAAGCCCCGTTGGAACCCCTGCAGCGCGCGAGCGGTCGGCAGCGGGTGGGCAACCGCCAGATTCTTCGGAACCAGCTCGCCATAAATCATCGTTATGGTCGTGGCGAGCACCAGGGCAGCGGTCACGCTGACGCCCCGCACCGCTCCCGCGGGTACGCCGACGGATCCCAACGGCCCGTCCAGGATGCGCGCGATCGCCGGTTCGGCGAGGAAACCGATCGCCAGGTTGGTGATGGTGATACCCACCTGCGCTCCGGAGAGCTGGGTGGAAAGGCTCGCAAGCGCGGACAGGACGCCCGCCGACCGCTTGTCGCCCGCTTCGGCCGCGCGGGCCACGGCGGAGCGATCAACCGTGACGAGCGCGAACTCGGCCGCGACGAAGACGCCGCAGGCCCCGACCAGAACAACACTGAGCAGGATGAGAAGCCATTGTGTCATTGCGGCCTGCCCAGGTCGGCTCGATCCGGGGCAGGCATCGGACTATGGCTGGGTATGTCAGGACTCGGCATGACCCTCTCGAAAATCGATGTGGTGGGATCCGGCAGGACTCGATGCGGGTGGTGACGGACGGCTGTGACAACCGACACTCTGACAAGATCCGCCGACCCGCGCAACGTGCGCTGACGCAGGCCCTTCACAGACGCCCGCGCCGCGCCCGCCTAGACGATCACCCAGCCACGGCGAACCCACGCGTGCCGCGGCACCGACGGCCAGGCCCGGCAGCGTGGCAGTGCTCAGCCGGCACGCGGAGGGCTCAGTCGATCTCGAACAAGCCCTGGCGGACGGCATACATGACCGCTTCCATGCGTGAATGGAGCTGCAGTTTGTCCAGAATGTTACGAACATGGTTCTTCACCGTGTTCTCGCTGATAAACAGCTTCCGGGCGATTTCACGGTTCGCGCGCCCCTCGGCGACCAGCTTGAGAACCTCCAGTTCACGGGCGGTGAGGTGCGGAGCGGGTACCCGACTTGGCCGGTCATCCGATCCCCGCGCCAGCGTGGCGAACTCGACCATCAGCTTCGACGCCATCGAAGGGCTGATCAGGCTCAGGCCGTTGTGCACGGCACGCACCGCGCCCGCGACCTCGTGCGGCGGGATCGACTTGAGCAGGTAACCCACCGCGCCAGCCTTGATCGCTTCGAACAGGTCGGATTCGTCGTCGCTGACCGTCAACATCACAATCTTCGCCGTCGGCACCTCCCGCTTGATGGCGCCCGCAGCGTCGATGCCGTCTCGGTGCGGCATCCGGACGTCCATCAAGACGATGTCCGGGGTGGTTCCGGTGGCGATCGCGACAGCCTGCCGGCCATCGGCGGCACGACCGACGACGGTGATGTCCTCTTCAAGATCAAGAACGGTCTCCAGCCCCTGCAGGAACAGCTCATGATCGTCAACAACGAGTACCCGGATGGGTTCGGGCCGAGGCGCCACAGGCGGCAGAACACTGACCATCAGAGACCGGAGCTAGCAGTCACGGAAGGTTCGACAACAGGCCGCCACCGGACCAACGAGATGCGATCGACGCATGTGTCCACTCTATGTGATGGCGGTCCTACGTAGAGCCGGGTCTTCTCGTCGGCGCCGATCGAGTCGTGCACGAACACCGCTTCCGACATATCGGAATGGTACGCGCTGGCAGGCCATCGCACCGCTAGCGACACACCGTGACCATACCCGCGAACGTGGTGATTCATCAACCCCGAACCGGACGTATCGCCTGCCCCGCCGGGCAGCCCGCGCCATGATCCATCCCCGAGGCTCCGCACCCCTGCGAACATCATGTGACTACTCTAAGTAACATTCACTGTACTCGGCCGAACAGCACAAACATCATCAACACAAACACCGTCAAGCCCGGCCGAGGCCGAATACCGCCCGTTTCGCCCGGCCAGCACCGCAATCACCGGATACGCTCGTCACCGTCCAGGAAACACGGCATCCCTAGTGGCGTCTGGGGCCGATCAAAGGCAACCTGGCCCCATGGTCACACCCTCTCCCAGCAGGCCCCGCCTGTCTCTCAAACCCGGCACCGCATGGTCGGACGCCTACGACCGGTGCACGCGGGCCGCCCCTGAGGCGTTCGCCGACGACCGGCTTCACAACCTGTGGGGCGGCCAGTGGCGCCGGACCGGCGAGCCCCTGAGCAGCGTCACACCGGTCGACGGATCACCCATCACCGGACCACCCATGATCGAACCGGATGAGGCCCGGGAGGCCATCCGCGCGACCCTGGACGACCACAAGCGATGGCGCGACGTACCGCTGGCCGAACGCAAGACGCGGGTGCGCGCCGCGCTGGACGCCATGGACGACAACCGTGATCTGCTCGCCCTGCTGCTGGTGTGGGAGATCGGCAAGCCGTGGCGGCTGGCGCGCACGGACGTCGACCGGGCGATCGACGGCGTCCGCTGGTATATCGAGGAAATCGACCCGATGCTGGCCGGCCGCGGCCCCCTGCCGGGGCCCGTCAGCAACATCGCCAGCTGGAACTACCCGATGAGCGTGCTCATGCACGCGATGCTGGTCCAGGTTCTCGCTGGCAACGCGGCGATCGCGAAGACCCCGACGGACGGTGGCGCTGCCTGCCTCACCCTCGCCTGCGCCCTGGCGCGGCGCGAAGGCCTGCCGGTGGCCCTGGTCTCCGGGTCCGGCTCCAGGCTGTCAGGCGCGCTGGTCCGCGCACCGGAGATCGGCTGCCTGGCCTTCGTCGGCGGGCGCTCCACCGGCGGCCAGGTCGCGGCCGCGCTGGTCGACACGGGCAAACGGCACTTCCTCGAGCAGGAGGGCCTCAACGCCTGGGGCATCTGGGAGTTCTCCCAGTGGGACCTGCTGGCCGCGCACCTGAAGAAGGGGTTCGAATACGGCAAGCAACGATGCACCGCCTATCCCCGCTATGTCGTCCAGCGCCAGCTCTTCGATCAGTTCCTCGCCGCCTACCTGCCCGTGGTGTCCTCGGTGCGGTTCGGCCATCCGCTGGCCGTCGCGCACGACGACGATGCCCTGCCAGAACTCGACTACGGGCCCGTCATCACCGCGGAGAAGGCCGTCGAACTCGCCGGCAAGATCAACGAGGCGATCGCCAAGGGCGGGGTTCCGCTGTACCGGGGCAGCATCGCCGACGGTGCTTTCGTTCCCGGGCAGGACACCACCGCCTACGTGCCTCCGGTGGCGGTCCTCGCTCCCCCGCCGTCCTGCGCGCTGCACCATGCCGAGCCGTTCGGCCCGGTGGACACAATCGTGGTGGTCGACTCCGAAGCCGAGCTGCTGGCCGCGATGAACGCCTCCAACGGAGCGCTGGTGGCATCGCTGGCCTGCGACGACGAGGTGCTCGCCCGCCGGCTGAGCAGTGAGATCCATGCCTTCAAGGTGGGCATCAACAAGCCACGGTCGCGCGGCGACCGGGCCGAGCCGTTCGGCGGCCGGGGCGCCTCCTGGAAGGGCGCCTTCGTCGGCGGCGACCACCTCGTCCACGCGGTCACAGTCGGGACGGACCCGCGGGAACGCCTGTACGGCAACTTCCCGAGCTACTCCCTGTACCCCGACGCCTGAACCAGGCGGTACCCGGCCCGGCCCGCCCAGCCGGCGCGGGCCGGGCCGGGCCGGGTACCGTGCAGAGCTGGGGACCGATGCCGTGCTCGGCGAGAGGACCGACGCGAAGTCCCAGCTCATGGCAACGGGCGGCGAGTTCCGGCAGGGCGCCGAGGGCGCTGCGCCACGCCTGTGGCGCGGACGTGCAATCGGAATCGTGCAGGACGATGGTGCCACCACCGCGCAGATCGGGCGCGAGGGTGGCCAGGACGCTCAGCGGCGTGGCCGTCGAGGTCCAGTCCCGGCCCCAGGCGGTCCATAACACCGGCATGAGCCGCAGCCTGCTGGCGGCAACAAGAAAACCGGCCGACAGGATGCCGTGCGGTGGCCGGGCAAACCGCGGTTCCCGACCGGTGACGGCTGTGATCAGATCCCGGGTACGGCTGAGCTGCCGGTAGGTGGACTGTGGCCCGCGCAGCAGCATCGGCCGGTGATCCCAGGCGTGGACCGCGAGCTCGTGGCCGGCGTCCGTCATCCGCTGGGCAAGGCCGGGCGCCCGCTCCAGCATCGTCCCGAGGACGAAGAACGTCGCCCGGATGTCCAGCTCGGCGAGCACCTCGAGGAACAGCGGCGTGGACGCCGGGTCCGGGCCGTCATCAAAGGTCAACGCCACGTGGTCGGGCGCGCCGACCCCCGCGAGGACCGGCAGCACCCGCGTACGCAGGCGGCGCAGGGCGGCCACCGACGGTGCCGCGTAGGTCACGGCGGCGGTGACGCCGAGACCGGCGACGGCCCGGACGACCCGCTCCGGCGGGATTCTCCCGACGCCGCTCACCACGGGCCTGGCCTCACCATCGACATCACGGCGGACATCGCCGCCGACCGGTCAGGGACCGGCAGGTACATCATGCCGGACACCTTCCCACATCAGGCGCCCAACGCGGGGCCGACCCGGCAGCCGCACATGCTCAGAGCCTGTTCGTGGAGCCACGATCGCGCGCCCGTGACCCCGCGACCGGCGAAACTTGCATGCGGAGCCTCCGGCGGTGTCGGGTGAGGCTGACGATGACACCGATGGCGGCACCGATGGCGGCGCGGGAGAAGGAGGCTCATGCTGGCAGCTGGCGCCAACGCCCGGGGATCGAGGTCATCGGCGTCCGGCGCGGACGTCATCGTGGCCGGCGCGGGCGTGATCGGGCTCGGGGTCGCGTGGCGCGCCCAGCTGCGTGGCCTGTCGGTGACCATCGTCGATCCGGCGCCGGGGTCGGGCGCGAGCGGGGCGGCCGCGGGCATGCTGGCTCCTGTCAGCGAGCTGCACTACGGCGAGCGGCCGCTGCTGGAGCTGAACACCGCTTCCGCGCTGCGTTACCCCGCCTTCGTCGACGAGCTGGAACGCAGCAGTGGTTGCGAAATCGGCTACCTGCGGTGCGGGACGCTGGTGGCCGCCTGGGACGCCGCGGACATGGCCGGCCTGCGTGACATCCACGGCTTCGCGCGGTCGCTGGGGCTGGAGACCGAACTGCTGACCAGGCACCAGCTGCGCGCCCGGATCCCGGCGTCCGCGAGCGGGCTGGTGGGTGCGCTGGCGGTGCCGGGCGACCATCAGGTCGACAACAGGCGCCTGCACCACGCGTTACTGCGGGCATGCGAGCGGGAAGGCGCGACCATGCTCCGGGTGGCCGCGCGGGAACTGCTGCTGCGCGCTGGCCGGGCCGCCGGGTTGCGGCTCGCCGACGGCACCGAGCTGACCGCGCCGGTGGTCGTGCTGGCCTGTGGGGTGTGGTCGGCCCGGATCGGTGGGCTGCCGCTGGCGGCTCTCCCCGCGGTCCGGCCGGTCAAGGGGCAGACCCTACGGCTGCGGACCGTCGGGCCGCCCCTGCTTACCTGCGTGTTGCGGGGCTCGGTGCGTGGCTGCCCGGTGTACCTGGTACCGCGCGGCGACGGTCGGGTCGTGGTCGGGGCCAGCAGCGAGGAGGTCGGATTCGACCTGCGCCCGCGGGCCGGCGCCGTGTATGAGCTCCTGCGCGATGCCCAGGCCCTCGTGCCGGGGCTGGGCGAAGCCGAGCTTGAGGAGGTGAGCACCAGCCTGCGGCCCGCCTCGCCCGACAACGCCCCGCTCATCGGCCCGTCGCGGGTGCCCGGCCTCGTGCTGGCTGTCGGCCACTACCGCAACGGCGTGCTGCTCACGCCGGTGACCGCGGATGCCATCGCCGGCCTGCTCGCGGACGGCGCCATGCCCGCCGAGGTCGCGCCGTTCACGCCGGCCAGGTTTGACCCCACGGCCGCCTCGCCCGGGTCCGGTCTGGTCGGCGCCGAGCCGCCGGGACCCGGGCGCCGGGAGTCCACGCGGGACCCGACAGTCACTGAGGAGGATGGTGGATGACTCTCACCGTGAACGGCAAACTCATGCAGCTGCCGGCTGGCACCACCCTGTACCAACTGATGGCGGGTTTGGCGGGCGTCGGCCGGGGGACCGCCGCCGCGGTCGACGGCGTTGTCGCCCCCCGCGGCGGATGGGCGGAGCTGGAGCTGCGCGCCGGCCAGCACGTGGAGATTCTCACCGCGACCCAGGGAGGTTGACGTGGCCGACGACACCTTCACCATCGCCGGTGCGGAATTCGATTCCCGACTGATCATGGGGACCGGCGGGGCACCGAGCCTGGCCATCATGGCGGCGGCGATCCATGCCTCGGGGACGGCCATGTGCACGGTGTCCATGCGCCGGGTGGATACCGCGACGCCCGGGTCGGTACTGGACATGCTCGCCGGCTGCGGCGTCCGGGTGCTGCCGAACACGGCCGGGTGCCGCACCGCCCACGAGGCCGTCCTGACCGCCCGGCTCGCCCGGGACGCGCTGGAAACAGACTGGATCAAACTTGAGGTGATCGCGGACGACCACACGCTGCTGCCGGATCCGGTCGAGCTCCTCGACGCGGCCGAGCTCCTGGTCGCGGACGGGTTCACCGTCCTGCCCTACACCAACGACGACCCGGTGCTCGCCCGCCGGCTCCAGCGGGCCGGCTGCGCCGCGGTGATGCCGCTGGGCGCGCCCATCGGCACCGGGCTGGGAATCCGCAACAGGCACAACATCGAGCTGATCGTCGCCGAGGCCGAGGTTCCCGTCATCCTCGATGCCGGGATCGGTACCGCCTCCGACGCCGCGCTTGCCATGGAACTCGGCTGTGACGCCGTGCTGCTCGCCTCCGCGGTCACCCGGGCGCAGGACCCCGCCCTCATGGCGGCGGCCATGGCGGCCGCGGTGACCGCCGGACGGCTCGCGGCCCGGGCCGGGCGCATACCCCGGCGCCACCACGCGCGAGCGTCGTCCCCCACGCATGGCACCGCGGTGTTCTGAGCACCCGCGAATCCGGGCGTTGACGCCCATCGGCCGCCCATCGGCCCTGGTCCTGATCCACTTTCCCGGCGCCGTTTGCGTCTTCGGGGAGCGGATAGGAGCGCAGGGGGATGGGCTCCCATCCCCCTGCCAGTGACCGCCAGGGAGGAAGCCGACAATGACCTCGTTGTCCGTTATGAGCCGTCCGACGCCAGTCACTCGACGGGGCTGGGACCCGTTCGCCGAGTTCGGTGATCTCTACGAACGGATGGGCCGCCTGCTGGATGTATCGCTGCCGGACCTGATGCCGCGGGAAGGCCGCTCGTGGACACCCGCGATCGACATGGAGGAGACCGAGGACTCCTACATCATCGAAGCGGATCTGCCCGGTACGCCCGCCAACACCGTCAACATCGACGTCCGGGGGAACGAGGTGAGCATCGCCGCTGACATTCAGGCCCGGGAACACCGCGGCATGATGCGTCAGCAGATGCGCCGGATGGGCCGGTATGAATGTACCGTGCGGCTGCCCGGGGAAGTGGATGCGGAGAAGTCCGCGGCCCAGGCGTCCGACGGTGTGCTTCAGCTGACACTGCCGAAGCTCTCGTCGACCGCGAGCCGCCACGTCCCGGTGATCGAGGCCGGCGAGCGTGCCATGACTGGAACGCGTGCTGCCGAGACAGCTGAGGACCGCTCCGCGACCGGCCGGGCAGCCGGTTCCGACAGGAGCGCCCGGCAATAGCTCGGCAACAGGGCATGTTCCGACAGTCATCTGGCTGGCGCGAGGCGCGTGCCCCCGCCCCGCGACCCCGCGTCCCTATTGCCGGTCGCTCTTAGCAGCCTGACTGGCGCCGGCCGGCTACAGTGGTGCGTGGCGAATTCACCGTTGCCATCGCCCGGTCCGCCGGTGAGGTGCTCATCCGCGGGCCGAGCGGGCAGCGTCTGCTGGGCCTGACCACCCCCGAGCGGCGGCTGCGCCACGACGTGATCCGCGTCGGCGAGTATCAGAACACGGCGTAGGGAGATCATCATGACCGCGACACTGCCCGGGCCTGTCCGCCCGGTGATCCAGGCCGAGCCGCCCCGGCTGATCTGGCTGGAGATCACCGGACGCTGCCAGTTAACCTGCTCTCACTGCTACGCCGGCTCCTCACCACACGGCAGCCAGGGCACGATGACGCTTCCCGACTGGGAGGCGGTCATCGCCGAGGCAGCCGCCGTCGGCGTCGAGCAGGTCTGCCTCATCGGCGGCGAACCGACCCTCCGTCCTGACTTCCCTGCGCTCGTCGCGGCGGCGCTCGACGCCAACCTCGCGGTCGAGGTCTTCACCAACCTGTATACCCTTCCCGCCGCGGTCTGGGACGCGCTCGTCCGCCCGGGTGTGTCGGTCGCGACTTCGTACTACGCCGACGACGCGGCCCGACATGACAAGGTCACCGGGCGTGCCGGCAGCCATGCCCGCACCCGGGCCCAGCTGCGGCGCCTCGTCGCGGCAGAGGTGCCGGTCCGCGCGGGCATCATCGCCACCGCCGGCGAGGAACAGGCCCTCGCCGCGTTCGACGACCTGACCGCTCTCGGCGTCGTCGCCAGCATCGACCAGGTCCGGCCATTCGGCCGTGCCGCCGACCACGACGATGAGGCGGGCACCTGCGGGCACTGCGGGCACGGCACGGCCGCGGTTGGCCCGGACGGCACCGTGACTCCATGTGTCTTCACCCGCCGCGCCGCCGCCGGTAACGTCCGTGACGGGCTGGCCGCTGTCCTCGCTGGCACGCCCTTCCGGTCCCAGGTCGCCCGGCTCGACGCCGCGCGCACGGTGACCGCCGCCTCCGGCTGCGGCCCGGACATCTGCGGTCCCAAGGCAAGCACCGCCTGCGGCCCCACCCAGTCCCAATGCAAGCCGAAGACCCCGGACTGCGAACCGCGCCCGACAGACGGAAACGCGTGATCCGCTGGCTGCCGGTCAGCATCGACGGTGCGGCGTGGCTCGCCGAGATCTACCGCGAGGGCGCACGACAACTCGGGATACGGCCTCTCGGCTCCGGACGGGCCAGCGGTTCCGACGCCGTCATCGCGGGGCCCGCCACGCACGACGGCGCCACCGCGTGGCTGCGGGTCGCCGCGTTCATCGAGTCCGACATGGACCGCGAGGTCTGGACCGGCACCCACGATGCCGCCAGCCTGTCCGGCGTCGCCAAGCCGACGCTGCTCGCTGAGACCGAATGGACCCATCCCGACCCGGTCCCGGTGTCCGTGCGTGCTGAGCTGCTCACGTTCGCGGCCGACTCGACGGTCGTGCCGGCGGACGCCTACGGCGCCGGGCAGTACCTGTCCGGCGAGCCGGACCTCCCGGATGCCTGGTGGGGCGACCTGCGTGCCTCGGTCGACGCGCTCGCGGACACCCCCACCGAGCGGAAGCTGTGGGCCTACTCCCCCGAACAGATCGCCCATCTGATCCATGCCAGAGTCGGTGAGCTGCCTGCTGACGTTGCCCCCGGCCCGGCGGCCACCGAGCATCTGGACCTGCACTGGGGCAACATCACCGCGCCGCATTTTTCGATCATTGACTGGGAGCACTGGGGCCGCAGCGTTCCAGGCATCGGCGTCGCGAACCTGTACATCACCGCGCTGCGGCACGCGCCCCGGACCGCCAGCCGCCTTCGTGCGGCCTTCCCTGAGCTGGACGCCCCGACCGGCCGGTACGCCCGGGTCGTCGCCTGTCTGTTCACGCTCGCCGGACTGTCCTGGTCCCCTGACAAGATGGACGTCGCTGGCGCCGTGCGGGCCCATCTGGACGACCTGATCAGCCGGTAGCCCGGCCGCCCAGGCACTCGCCGTCACTACGGCGTGTTTCGGAAGTCATCTGTCCGGCTCACCGCGCCAAGGCGGCCCCTGGCCGCGTTCTCGGCCACCCCGATACAGCTCATCCGCTATCGGGGTGGGCTGGGCCCGCGCCGCCCACCCCGCGGCCGGGGGCTGACCGGCGCGGGGCATTCCAGCGGTCAATCACCCGACGGTCAATCACATGGAGCGACCGGCAACAGGGACGCGGCGTCGCCAGGCTGGGGGGCACACACCTGTTGCCGGCCTTTTTTACACACGTATTACGGAAATATGCCCGTAGCATGATCGTCGATGACCGACGAATGACCCGCGCGAGCGGGTCTCTGACGCATCTGGACACGGCCTTCCGGCGCTCCGGCGCGGTCGAAGGTCTGCCTCTCCGGCCAACCTTTCGCCCGTCGATCATACTGCTGCGTGAACGTAATGTGTCATTGATGTGACCGGCTCGGCAGTGGAGATGGGTACCGATACCTGTCCGGAATGTCGCCGGCCGGCAGCCGGAACCACGGAGGTGGCGAATCGTGCAGTCGACAAGCCTACGGGACGAGCTTCTCGCCGTACTCAGAGCAGTACAGGAAGCGCAACGTCATGTGCACCATGTGCGCTGCCACGCGCCCAGCTCAAGAATGGCGGGCCGGCTCGAGGCGGATGTCCGCCGCGTCCTGGAGGACATTGACGATCTTGAAGCTGAGACCATGACCCGCAGCGGCGCGAACGGTCTGGACCCGGCCGGCACGGCCGACGGCCCAGCGTGCTCAACCCGCTACGAACCCGTGTTCGTACCGGCCCGCCAGGGCGAACCGGAGTTCCAGCCCGAATGCGACGACGAGGGGGTCGCCGGCGGGTGGCAGCGGCATCGCACCGTGTCGCCGCGCCGCCGACGCCGCGTCCGGGTGTGAGCATGAGACGACGGGCCGCGCGATAACCCGCGGCCTGTCGTCTGGTCCCTCCAACCGACCAGGACACCCCAAGGAGAGCAACAGCCAGCGAGAACACGCCGGGGGCCCAGCGCCGCGAACGCACCTGACCGCGCCTGCGGCCCCAGGAAACCGAGGAGCACCATGCCGACGCAGACGGATGCCCGTCGTCCCGACAATCGGGGCCCCGCCAGAACCGCCGCTCCCGGCGGCGGCGCGGCCCGAGCGAGGATCGTCCAGCCCAGCCTGAGACGGGACCGGTGGTGGGTGGCTCCGGTCGTCACGGTGGCCGTGCTCACCGGCTTTGTCGCCTACGGGACGTGGGCGGCGTTCCGCAACAGCAACTATTACGCGGATCCGTACCTGTCGCCGTTCTACTCGCCATGCCTGACCGACTCCTGCCCCGCCGACGCACTCGGCTCCGGGCTGCTCGGCGACATCCCCTGGATCTCGCCCGCCATCCTGATTCTGCTCTTCCCGCTCGCCTTCCGGCTCACCTGCTACTACTACCGGAAGGCGTATTACCGCTCGTTCTGGTGGGCGCCGCCGGCCTGTGCGGTCCCCGACGCCCGGCGCAGGTACAGCGGTGAGGCCCGGTTCCCGTTGCTGCTACAGAACGTGCACCGCTATTTCCTCTACTTCGGTGGGCTGTTCGTGTGTCTGCTCACCTACGAGGCCGTCCAGGCGTTCAGCTTCGACGGCGGTTTCGGCATCGGCGTCGGTAGCGGCATCCTTGCGGCCAATGTGGTGCTTCTCGGCCTGTACACGTTTTCCTGCCATTCCTTCCGGCATCTGTGTGGAGGTGGGCTGCGGACCCTGTCCGCGCATCCGGCCCGCCAGCGGCTGTGGCGGGGGATTTCGGCGCTCAACCGGCGTCATCTGGTGTGGGCCTGGGCGAGCCTTCTGTGGATCATGGCAACCGACTTCTACATCTGGCTGGTCGCGAGCGGTCACCTCCACGACTATCACTGGGTGGCGTGAGCGACCATGACCGCACCATCCATATCGTCATCGTCCGTATCGGAGACGCACGCGTACGACGTCGTGGTCATCGGCGCGGGCGGAGCGGGCCTGCGCGCGGCGCTGGAAGCGCACGAGCAGGGCGCCCGCGTCGCGGTCGTCTGCAAGAGCCTGCTCGGCAAGGCGCACACCGTCATGGCTGAGGGCGGTATCGCGGCCGCGATGGGCAACGTGTGGCCTGAGGACGACTGGCAGACGCACTTCCGCGACACGATGCGTGGCGGGAAGATGCTCAACCAGTGGCAGATGGCCCAGCTCCACGCGCAGGAGGCACCGGAACGGGTCTGGGAGCTGGAGGAGTGGGGCGCGGTCTTCGACCGGACGCCCGACGGGCGGATCCTCCAGCGTGACTTCGGCGGCCACCGCTTCGCGCGGCTCGCGCATGTCGGGGACCGCACCGGCCTGGAACTGATCCGTACCCTGCAAAACCGGCTGATCAGCAAACGTGTCGACGTGTTCATGGAGTGCACGGTGCTGCGCCTGCTGACGACGCGGCGCCAACAGGCCGTACCACCGCGGGCGACGCCGTCACGGACCGCGCTTTCACCGGACATGCCGCAGCGTGGCGAACCACCGGTCACCGGCGCGTTGGCGTACTGGCGCGAGTCCGGGACCTTCGTGCGTTTCGACGCGCCCGCGATAGTGCTTGCCACCGGCGGGATCGGCAAGTCCTATCAGGTGACGTCGAACTCCTGGGAGTACACCGGCGACGGCCACTCGCTCGCGCTGTGGGCGGGGGCCACGCTGATGGACATGGAATTCGTCCAGTTCCATCCCACCGGCATGGTCTGGCCACCGTCGGTGAAGGGGATCCTCGTCACCGAGGGCGTCCGGGGTGATGGCGGTGTGCTGCTCAACGCCGAAGGCCGTCGCTTCATGTTCGACTACATCCCCCCGGTCTTCGCCGCCGAGACGGCCGACACCGAGCAGGAGGCCGACCGCTGGTACACCGACAAGGTGACCGCCCGCCGGCCGCCCGAGCTGCTTCCCCGCGACGAGGTGGCGCGAGCCATCAACGCCGAGATCAAGGCTGGGCGGGGCTCGCCGCACGGCGGGGTCTACCTTGACATCGCCTCCCGCCGTGACCCGGCGTACATCCGCCGCCGGCTGCCGTCCATGTACCACCAGTTCACCGAGCTGGCCGACGTCGACATCACCCGGGAGGCGATGGAGGTCGGCCCGACCTGTCACTACGTCATGGGCGGCATCAAGGTCGACCCGGCCACCGCGGCGGCGACGGTACCCGGGCTGTTCGCCGCGGGCGAGTGCGCGGCCGGCATGCACGGCTCGAACCGGCTCGGTGGTAACTCCCTGTCCGACCTGCTTGTCTTCGGACGCCGGGCAGGGCTGTACGCCGCGCGATACGCACAGGCGGTGCCGGCGGACGTCCGGGGCGTGGCTACCGACGCGGAGGTCCATGCGATCGTCGAGCAGGTCCTCGCGCCGTTCTCCACCACCACCGGACACACCGGCGGACGCACCGGCGCAACCGCGGCGGAGAACCCCTACCAGCTACAGATCGACCTTCAGGAGGTGATGCAGAGCCTGGTCGGGATCATCCGGACCGAGGCCGAACTCGCCCGGGCACTGACGGAGATCGAGGCGTTGCGGGCCCGTGCCCGCCGGGTCGCGGTCACCGGTCACCGCCAGTACAATCCCGGGTGGCATCTTGCCATCGATCTGCGATCGCTGCTCACCGTCGCCGAGTGCATCGCCACCTGCGCGATGGCCCGCAAGGAGAGCCGTGGCGGGCACACCCGCGACGACTTCCCCCAGCCCGATCCGGCGTTCGCGACCGTCAACCACGTCCTGCGGCTGCGTGCCGACAGGCTTGAGCTCACCGCCGAGCCGCTGCCGCCGCTGCCGGCGGAGCTGGCGCACCTGTTCGACCAGCCCGCGGCGTCCGGGAAGGAGGCGTGATGACCGGGTACGACCTGACACTCCAGGTGTGGCGAGGCGATGCGAGCGGCGGTGATCTGCACGACTACACGGTCGCAGTCGAGGAGGGCATGGTCGTCCTCGACGCGCTGCACCGGCTCCAGCAGACCCAGCTCCCGGATCTGGCTGTCCGGTGGAACTGCAAGGCCGGCAAGTGCGGGTCGTGCGGCGCCGAGGTGAACGGCCGTCCCCGGTTGATGTGCATGACCCGGCTGAACCTGTTCGCCCCGGCGGACACCGTCACCGTGACGCCGCTGCGGACCTTCCCGGTGATCCGGGACCTTGTCACCGACGTCTCGTACAACTACGAGAAGGCCGCGCAGGTGCCGGCATTCGCGCCCGGTCCGCCCGCCGGCACCGACGGGCACCACCGGATGCGGCCGGAGGACGCCGGCCGCATCCAGGAGTTCCGCAGGTGCATCGAGTGCTTCCTGTGCCAGACGGTCTGCCATGTCATCCGTGACCACGAAGAGAACAAGCCGGTCTTCGCCGGCCCGCGGCTGATGATCCGGTACGCCGAGCTGGAGATGCATCCGCTCGACACCGACGACCGGCGGGAGCTGCTGCGCAAGGAGGCCGGTATCGGCTACTGCAACATCACGAAATGCTGTACGGAGGTGTGCCCGGAGAACATCGCGATCACCGACAACGCCATCATCGCGCTCAAGGAACGGGTCGTCGACGCTTCCTACGACCCGCTGGTGTGGCTCGGCACCCGCATCTTCCGGCGCAGGCGCTAGCCCCGTCTTCCGCACATGGGGTTTCGATGCTCCAACCGACGCCATTTTCAATCATGAAAGAGGCGAACGGCAAACAAGCAAAAATCACACTATCCACACACTGGATGGACAGGGCTAGCCGGTAGGCGCATCTGGAGGCCGGTCCCTCGATCGTCGCGCATCGCGAGCCGGCCATCGAGGTCGCTCATGCGACCACGAAAATTCCACACGAAGCGGCAGCGAGCCGCTGCGTCACTCGGGCGCGGATGAGCCGCTCACTGATCGAACGCCCTCTCCTCGGGCGCTCTTAGTGGTCGGCGCTGGAAGTTCATCCAGGGCCTGCCGGCGCCAGGCGGCGCCTCGCGTCATCGCTCCCCGCACATCGCTTCGCGATGCACGGGTACCCCGGCTCGTCAGCCCCGGTAGAACACCGCTACCGGGGCCTCCTCCGCCTCGCGACGCATCCACCTGGCATCCGACACAACCCCCGAAGGACTTCCAGCGCCGACCACTTAGGCGACATGTCCGCAAGCTCTACGACCAAGCACACTGCCCCTGCGCGGAGAGGTGGGAGCGCCTGCGTGAGCCACCGTCGCCAGGGCCGCCCATCGGCAATACACGCGGAGACGACAAAAGCGGCCA
>NZ_CAKJTM010000057.1:0-34187 GCF_917627345.1 Protofrankia sp. CiP3
GGGACGCCGAGATCACCCGCCGGTCGAACGCCACGTCGAAGTAGTCACCCTCGCGCGGGAAGGGCGCGACAACCAACAACCGCCGGGTGGTGAGCAGGATCCAGCGGGACGTCCCCAGGCGGTGGCCGATGAACCGCTCGGCCCGCGCGGTCACCGCCCCCGGCCCGGACGGGGCGGTGAGCCGGCCGCGCAGCACGACCTCGGTGAACTCCCCCGGCTCCAGCGGAACCTCCGGCGGCCCGACCGTCCGCACCGGTCTCAGACGCATGCCTGCCAGCCTCCCACCGAACCGGCCGCAAGGTGCGCAATCATGCTCTCTACGCGCACGGAGACCCGATGCCGCGCACCGGAGCATCCCGCGCGGGGCCGCCCCGATCACAGCTCGGCGCCAGTGATACTTACCTACCACTGGCGCATCCTTGTGATACCAAACAGCCCTGTAGGTATCACAAGGACACCGGGACGGTAGGTCAGTACCAGTGCGACGCGACTCCTTCGCTCCTGAGCAGTCGGGCTACATCGTCCGGGCCGAACGCGACTACCTCGCCTTCCTCCCGCCACCGTTGCCGCCCGCGCTCGCCTTCGACCGGCCCCTGATCGGCCTGCTCTCCGAGGCCGACCGCGCGCTGGGCGAACTTGCCGGCGCCGGCCGGACGTTGCCGAACCCACGGCTGCTGGCCCGCGCCCTCGTCCGCCGGGAAGCCGTGCTGTCCAGCCGGATCGAGGGCACCCAGGCGTCCGTGTCGGATCTGGTCCTGTTCGAGGCGGACCGACCGACCCACGATGAAGGCGACGACGTCCGGGAGGTGTTCAACTATGTGACAGCGGTCGAACACGTCCTCGACCCGAACCGCCGGCTCCCCCTGAGCGTGTCGCTGCTACGGGAGGCACATGCCGTCCTGCTGAGCGACGTCCGCGGCAACTACGCCACTCCTGGTGACGTTCGGCGAAGTCAGAACTGGATCGGGCCGCCCGGCTGCACCCTCGACGACGCAACCTACGTTCCGCCGCCCCCCGAGCGGTTGTGGGAATGCCTGGACGCGTTCGAGAAACATCTGCATGCCGACCACGACCTGCCACCGCTCATCACAATTGCCTGCGCGCACTACCAGTTCGAGGCAATCCACCCGTTTCTCGACGGCAACGGCCGCGTCGGCAGGCTCCTCGTCGTCCTGCTGCTGGCCGAATGGGGGCTGCTGAACACCCCGCTGCTGGACATCTCGGCCTGGATCGAACCGCGGCGCGATGAGTACTACGCTCGCCTGCTGCGGGTCTCCACCCATGGAGACTGGCCCGGCTGGGTGGGCTTCTTCCTTCGGGGCGTCGCCGAACAGGCCCGGGACGCGGTATGGCGTTCCGCCACACTGCAGGCTCTGCGGGACGACTACCGCGCCCGGGTCGGTACCGCACGCTCGTCCGCGCTGTTGGCGGTACTGGTGGATGCCCTGTTCGAGATCCCGGCGCTGACCGTCAGCCGTGCTCGGCGCATCCTCGACGTGACGCACCGCTCCGCCAGCCTGAACGTCGCGAAACTGGTGGCAGCCGACATCCTCACGGAGCTGCCCGGCCGTACCCGCAACCGTCTGTTCGTCGCGAACGGCATCCTCCAGGCGATCGATGGTCGCCCGGCCTCGCCCCCACAGCCCACGATGATCGAGTGATACTTACCTACCACTGGCGCGTCCTTGTGATACCAAACAGCCCTGTAGGTATCACAAGGACGCCGGGATGAGCCCCGCATCCCAGCCGCCAGGGTTTCCCCCGCGCCCACAACCGCCGGGATGCAGGGGGAAGCCTGGCCAGGCCGAGAAGCCGCCGCATGCCCGGAGGGCCTGCAAGGCGACGAGAAACGCCGCCAGGGTTTCCCCCGCGCCCGGCGGGGCTAGAAGGCGTCGGCGGGGCGGTACACCCCCCAGACCGCCCGCAGGGCGTGGCAGGTCTCTCCGACGGTGGCGCGGGCGCGCAGGGCCTCCTTGAGCGGGTAAAGGACGTTC
Organism: Protofrankia sp. CiP3; assembly: GCF_917627345.1. NCBI lineage: Bacteria > Bacillati > Actinomycetota > Actinomycetes > Frankiales > Frankiaceae > Protofrankia > Protofrankia sp. CiP3. The sequence goes on from NZ_CAKJTM010000057.1 coordinate 1,995, forward strand.
TCCGTCCCCTGCGCGGCGGCTTTCAGCGCGTCCAGACAGCGCGTCACCTCAGCGTTGTCGCGGTCGGCACGCAGGGTGGCCAGCCGGGCGGACTGGTCTGCCTCGATCGCCGGATCCACCCGCAGCGGCTCGTAGTGTTCCTCCTGCTCGGCGCGGAACCGGTTGACGCCGACCACGGTGCGGGAGCCGTCCTCGATGCCCTTCATGACCGCGTACGCGGAGTTCTCGATCTCGCTCTTCTGGTAGCCCTGCTCGATCGCGGCGACCGCTCCCCCGCGCTTTTCGACCTGCTCCATCAGTTCACGGGCGGCGTTCTCAACCTCGTCGGTCAGCGCCTCGACCGCGTAGGAGCCGGCGAACGGGTCGACCGTGGCGGTGATGTCCGTCTCGTAGGCGAGGACCTGCTGGGTGCGCAGCGCCAGCGTCGCGGCCTTGACCGTGGGCAGGGCGATGGCCTCGTCGTAGGAGTTCGTGTGCAGGCTCTGGGTACCGCCCAGTACGGCCGCGAGGCCCTGCACCGCGACCCGGACGAGGTTGACCTCGGGCTGCTGCGCGGTGAGCTGGACGCCAGCGGTCTGGGTATGGAACCGCAACATCATCGACTTGGGGCTGGTCGCGCCGAAGGTGTTCTTCATCACGTCCGCCCAGATTCGCCGGGCGGCGCGGAACTTCGCCACCTCTTCCAGCAGGGTCGTACGGGAGACGAAGAAGAACGACAGCCGCGGGGCGAACTCGTCGACCGCGAGCCCGGCCTCGATCGCCGCCCGGACGTAGGCGATGCCGTCGGCGAGGGTGAATGCGATCTCCTGCGCGGGAGTCGCCCCGGCCTCGGCCATGTGATAACCGGAAATCGAGATCGTGTTCCATTTGGGAATCTCGTTGCGGCAGTAGGCAAAGGTATCCGACACCAGCCGCAGCGACGGTGCCGGCGGATAGATGTAGGTGCCGCGCGCTATGTATTCCTTGAGGACGTCATTCTGGATTGTCCCGGTAATCTTCGAACCGGGGACGCCCTGCTCCTCGGCGACGAGCTGGTACAGCAGCAGCAGTACCGACGCGGGCGCGTTGATGGTCATCGAGGTGGAGACCTTGTCCAGCGGGATACCGGCGAAGAGCACCCGCATGTCCTCGATCGAGTCGATCGCCACACCGACCTTCCCGACCTCACCGTGCGCGATCGGCTCGTCGGAGTCGAAGCCCATCTGGGTGGGCAGGTCGAAAGCGACGGAAAGCCCGCCGGTGCCGGCGGCGACAAGCGAGTGGTAGCGCTCGTTGGATTCCCTGGCGGTGCCGAAGCCCGCATACTGCCGCATCGTCCACGGCTTGCCGGTATACATGGTCGGGTAGACGCCCCGCGTGAACGGGTACTCACCGGGGGCGCCGAGACGCGCCGGTAGATCCCCAGAAAAATCAGACGCGCCGTACACCGACTTGATCGGTTGACCGGACTCCGACAGACGCTCGCTCATGGCCAGATGGTATGGAAAGCCGGCCCCCAGGCGCGCGCCCCACGGCCGCCACGCGCGCCGCCCCCGCCGCACACCGATCAACCCACCAACCGACACCCCGCCTAGCACGGCAAATCATGACAAACTGTGGCGCAAAACATTCAGGCCGATGAATCCGGTCATCAGTGCTATACACATACAAAAGCGGACAAAAATGGTTTTTTACCATCCTTCATGATGATACGCAACGACTACAGTCAGCGTATGTGCCCCACCATCCCCGTGCCGAACACACGGCCCCCCGATGCCGCGGCCGCGGCCGCGCGCCTGGCGGAGATCACTGGAATCAGGCGTCATGACGTCGCCGTGGTTCTCGGCTCCGGGTGGCTGCCCGCGGCAGACGTACTGGCCGCGGCCGGAACCGTGACCGGCGAGACAGCCGTCACCGAGCTCGGTGGTTTCCCGCCGCCACGGGCTCCCGGGCACGTTGGCCGGGTCCGTTCGGTCACCCTCGGCGGACGTCACCTACTGCTTTTCCTGGGGCGGATCCACGCCTATGAAGGCCACGACATGTCCGTCACCACCCATGGCGTCCGGACGGCCTGCGCGGCCGGTGTGAGCACGATCGTGCTCACCAATGCCTCGGGTGGGCTCCGGGAGGACTACAGCGTCGGCCAGCCTGTACTGATCGCCGACCACATCAACCTCACCGGACGCAGTCCCCTGGCCGGCCCCCGGTTCGTCGATCTCACCGACGCCTACGCTCCGCGCCTGCGCGACCTGGCCCGTACCGTCGACCCCACGCTCACCGAAGGGGTGTATGCCGGGCTGCCCGGTCCGCATTTCGAGACCCCGGCCGAGATCCGGATGCTACGGACGCTCGGCGCGGACCTGGTCGGCATGTCGACCGTCCACGAGACGATCGCGGCACGGGCTGAAGGCGCCGATGTGCTGGCGCTGTCCCTGGTGACCAACCTCGCAGCGGGGATGACCGGCGAGCCGCTCAGCCACCTCGATGTGCTGGCCGCCGGCGCCGCCGCCGCCGAGCGGATGGGTGCACTGCTCGCGGCGGTCGTCACGAGGCTCTGAACGGCCCGGCGACCGTGCTCGGCCGGCTCGACGATCTCGTCCGCCGGTTCGGCCTGTACGCCACCGCTGATATCGGCCAATGCGCACCATGCCGGGTCAGGCCTCGCCGAAATACCGGTCAGACCGCGCCGAACTGACGATCACCAGCGTCCCCGAGGCCGGGGACGATGAAAGCGTCGTCGTTCAGCCGCTCATCGATGCTCGCGGTCACCACCCGCGCGTCGAGACCACTCGCGTCCAGCGCGGCGAGGCCCTCGGGAGCCACCAGCGCGCAGACGAGAATCATGCCGGTGGCGCCGCGGTCGGCCAACAGCCGCAGGCAGTGCAGCGCTGACCCGCCGGTGGCGAGCATCGGGTCCAGCAACAGCACCGGGTATCCGGCCAGGTTCTCCGGCAGCGACTCCAGGTAGGCATGCGGCTGGAAGGTCTTCTCGTCCCGGGCGAGACCGATGAACCCCGTCCGTGCCTCGGGCAGCAGGCCGAGCGCGGCCTCCAGCATGCCCAGACCCGCCCGCAGCACCGGTATGACGATCGGCGCCGTGGCAAGCGTGCCACCGCTGGTGGAGGCGAGCGGGGTGGCGACCGTGTACCCGACGGTCATCAGCTCCCGGGTGGCCTCGTAGATCAACATCGTTGCGAGTTCCCGCAGCGCCGCCCGGAACACCGGCGGTTCGGTGCTCCTGTCACGCAGCACCGTCAACCGCGCCGTCACCAGTGGATGTTCGACAACGTCGACCCGCACGATCCGTTCACCTCCCGCACAGTGCCATGGCCCCCGCTCGCATCCGCCCGCAATGATGGAACGCATGACCAGCATCCCCTCCGGAGCGAGCCGGCCAGCCGGATCCGGCGGATCCGCGCCTGGTTCCCCACTGCCGCATCAAGGCAAGCGGCGGCATCCGCGCCGCTGAACAGGCACCCGCGTTCATCGAGGCCGGCGCCACCAGGCTCGGCATGTCCGCCGCCCCGGACGTTCTCGCCGCTGTCCCCGAACAGCCGCCGGCGCCCGCGTGACCCAGCCCGTCAGGTGCCCAGCCCGGCTTTCAGGTGCCCTGGCCGCGTTTTTCAGGTGCCCTGGCCGAGTCTGCGGGTTGACATCGCCTTGTTGGCCACGCTGAGAAACTTCTCGTTCGCCGCGGTCAGCTCCGCCGACTCCGCGCTGGCCTGGGTCACCCAGGCGTCGTAGGTGTCGCCGGCCCGATAGCCTCGCAGCACGTCTGTCAGCCGCTGCATACTCTCGATGGCCTCGTCAAAGTGCCGCGCGACGGCCGAGGCCGGGCCGAACCTGACGCACAGCCGTCCATAGGCCGTGCGGGCCGCCTCGTTCGCCTCATTGCGGCACCGGAGATAGTCCCTTGCCTCATCGTCGTTATCCATGATTCCCCGGGACCACAGGCTGATACAACACGCGGTGGTCCGCTGGGATCTCGCCAACTGCTCAGCCGCGAAATCAAGCACGTCACGGCATTCCCTTCCGATGGCGAGCCGATGCGACCGCCGCGACTCCAGCCGGCCCGCCAACGCCATGATTCCCGGAGCGCCTATGCCGGTGACGACAACGCTGACAATCGCAAGTACCGCTACGTCCGACATGATCGGCTATGGTAGCGGAACGGACTGAGCCGCCAGCGGTACACGATCGCACGGAAACCGTGCCTGATCCGGGTCAGCATCCACGGGCCCAGGCGGTACCAGCGCCGGAGCCGCCCGTCCGCTACCTGTTCACGCAGGCGGCAAGGTGATCGTTAACCAGGCCACACGCCTGCATCAGGGCGTAGCCTGTCGTCGGGCCGACAAAGGTAATGCCATGGGCTTTCAGCGCCTTGGCCAGCGCCACCGACTCGGGCGTGGACGTGGGCAGATCGGCGATCACCACCGGTACCGCCGCGACCGCGGGACGAAATGACCAGACCAGTTCGCCCAATGGCATGCCCAGCGCCAGGACCGCGTTGGCATTGGCAATCGTCGCGAGAATCTTCCGTCGGTTGCGGATGATTCCGGTGTCCTCCGCCAGCCGTTCGACATCGGCCGGGCCGAAAGAGGCGACAACCGTCGGGTCGAATCCCGCGAACGCTCTGCGGAAAGCCTCCCGCCGACGCAGGATAGTCAGCCAGGAGAGGCCCGACTGGAATGCTTCGAGGCTGAGGCGCTCGAAGAGGCCGACGGTGTCGTGGACCGGTTTCCCCCATTCCTCGTCATGGTAGGCGATGTACTCGGGCGTGGACAGCGCCCAGGGGCAGCGCGGACAGCCGTCCGGCCCGGCCGCGACACCGGTAAGCACACGGCCGCGGCGCCCAGCGGCACCGGCACCGGCAGTGGCACCGGCACCGGCAGTGGCCGCCACAGCACCGGCCGGCACAGCCACGGCATCAGCCGGTCGGCTACCCACCGGAGCACAGCCGCTCGAAGCCAGGCTTGATCACATTGTTGATGATGGCGAGACGCTGATCAAATGGGATGAAGGCCGATTTCATCGCGTTGACCGTCAGCCATGACAGGTCCGGCCAGCCGTAGCCGAAGGTGTCGACCAGCCTGGCGAACTCGCTCGACAGCGTCACCCCGCTCATCAACCGGTTGTCGGTGTTGACCGTCACCCGGAAGTGGAGCCTGCGCAGCAGACCGATGGGGTGCTCGGCGATACTCGCGCACGCTCCCGTGTCGACATTGGACGTAGGGCACATTTCCAGCGGCACCCGGACGTCACGGACGTAGTTGGCAAGCCGTCCGAGGGCTATGTCGCCATCCGGCTTGACGGTGATGTCATCCATGATCCGAACACCGTGACCGAGGCGGTCGGCGTTGCACCACTGCAGCGCCTCCCAGATCGAGGGCAGCCCGAACGCCTCGCCGGCGTGGATCGTGTAGTGCCCGTTCGCCCGCTGCATGTACTGAAAGGCATCCAGATGGCGGGTGGGCGGGAAGCCGGCCTCCGCGCCGGCGATGTCAAAACCGACGACGCCCCGGTCCCGCCATCGGACCGCGGCTTCAGCGATCTCCAGCGATCGCGCCGCGTGGCGCATGGCGGTGACCAGCGCGCGGATCGTCAGCCCGGTCCCCTCCGAGCCGGCGCGCAGGCCGTCCAGGACCGCCTCGATCACCGCGTCGAGCGCAAGCCCACGCTCGACGTGCAGCTCTGGAGCAAACCGGATCTCAGCGTAGACGACGCCGTCCGCTACGAGGTCTTCGGCGCACTCACGAGCCACCCGAGCGAGCGCGTCCGCGGTCTGCATGACCCCGACGGTATGGCTGAACGTCTCCAGATAGCGCACGAGTGATCCGCTGTGGGCGCCGCCACGAAACCAGGTCGCAAGCTTGTCCACCGCCAGGGTAGGCAGTGCGCCGTAACCGGCCGCGTCGGCAAGCTCGACAATGGTCGCGGGACGGAGCCCGCCGTCGAGATGGTCATGCAGCAGCACCTTGGGTGCCCGGCGGATGGCGTCCAACGAGGGTGGCGGGGCGGGCACGTTCATCGCCCGACCGTACGGCAGGCGTGCGACGGCGGCCTGACCGCCACCGCGCGCCACCCGCTCCATACGCCCTGCTTCCCGCGCCGCCCCCGCGGATGGGCGCATGTCCTACCGGTGGACGCGGTCCTACCGTCCATCCGTGCGGGAACGGATCAACCAGCCCACAACGCCGTCGGGCAGCCAGCCACTGTCTCGTTTCGCCCTGATGAGATCGATGGCATGGAATGTCACGGCCACCGTTCGCTGCGCGGCGGTCCGCCGGGCCCGCCGGGCGGCAGGTCGGCGGGCCCGAACGCTTCCGGCAAAAGATCATGAAGTGAGCGCGGGCCCCCGGCCAGAGCTACCTGGAGATCCGGGCCCCCGTGTTCGTAGAGAAGTTGGCGACACCGCCCGCAGGGTGCGAGCGGGACACCCGCGGCATCCACACAGGCGACCGCGACAAGCCGTCCGCCCCCCGAGGAACACAGCGCTCCGACAAGGCTGCATTCAGCGCAGAGAGTAAGCCCGAAGGAGGCGTTCTCAACGTTGCACCCGACGACCAGACGGCCGTCGTCGACCACGGCTGCGGCCCCGACGTGAAGGCGAGAGTACGGGGCGTACGCGCGGGCCGCGACCCGCATCGCCGCGCCCCGAAGGCGCTCCCAGTCGACAACGCCCGCCGCCGGCAGGTGTCCGCAGCCGCTCGGCTCGACCATATGGACGCCTCTCCGTAGCCGCTCACAGCCGGTACCCGTTGCTCGTATGCCGCTGATCATAATCGGGATACTGCCGCGGGCCCGGACGAACGGGCAGGCAACAGGCAGCCCGTCGGCCTGAGCGACGATCATGGCCCGGTTAGGCAAGGATGTGACTCAGCGCAGGGCTGATTCAACGCGCGCCGTACCCGTCCGGCGCGGTGGAGCGCGGCGCACCACGACGATTTCCCGCTGGCAGCCGGTGGAGGACTGAATGGAAAAGTGGTCCGCCGAGCTGGCCGCGCCCGGGACCGAGCACACCGTTGAGTCATCGACCGGCGCTCAGCGCACGCCAGCCACGCCGCCACGGGAATCACCGCCCACCGGGACCGCCGACGGCGTGTCGCGCCCCGGACCGGCGGCTGTGCGGTCGTGGTTCCCCCGGGCCGCTGGAGGCTCGGCGCGGCCGGGGTGGCGGCAACGCGTGGGAACGCGGCTGCCAGTTGCCGCAAGCTATCTTCTGCTGGCCTTCGGGCTCACCGGCAGGGTCTGGTCCGAGCCCACCCGGAACATAATCGCGGGTAATCCGAACGACACCGGTCTGTACTGTTGGTGGCTCGCGCATACCGCGCACGCGGTCACCAGCCTGTCGAACCCGTTCATCACGCACCTGGCAAACGCGCCGGAGGGAATAAACGCGCTCTGGAACACATCCGTCCTGGCGCCCGGCCTGCTACTGACTCCGCTGACCATCGCCGCCGGCCCGGTGGCATCCTACAACGTGCTGATCGTGCTGGCCTTCGCACTGTCAGCCCTGGGCGCCCAGCTATTCGCGCGCAAGCTCGGCGTGGGGGCGGTGGCAGCCTACGTGGGTGGCTACGTGTACGGTTTTTCCCCGGCGCTGGTGGCGGCCGGCACCGGCCATCTGAGCCTGGTTTTCGCACCGGCCATCCCGCTGCTGCTCTGCCTGATCACCGATATCATCCAGCGGACAGGACGCCCGTTGCGAAAAGGCATCCTGCTGGGCACGGGCGCTGGCCTGCAACTGTTGACCGGCGAAGAGGTGCTGTTCATAACCGCGGTGACGGCCATACTCGGGCTCACCTTGCTGATGTTGAGCCGGCCAGGCTTCCTCCGCAACTCCGGTGGGTCCGTGCACGTTTTCCTGATTGCTTTGCCATCTTTTCTCGCACTGACTTCCATCCCTTTGGGAATTCAGTTCCTCGGTTCTCCGCGAAGCCACGGAAGCCCGTTTCTCACTAATTTCTACAAGAGCGACCTGACGGCTCTCTACGTTCCTTCGTCACAGCAGTTACTGGCATCGGCCGTGCAGGCCAGACGGGCCGCGTCCTTCCAGGGCGGCGCACCGGAGTACATGAGCTACCTCGGCTGGCCCCTGCTTATCCTCTGTCTTTCCGCGACCGCCCTCGGCTTCCGTGACCTCAGACTACGCATAGCCGGGCTCACCGGCCTGGCCCTGGCGGTCCTGACGTTGGGCAGCACACTGCTCGTCAATGGCGTCGAGACTGGCCTGCTATTACCGTGGAACCTGGTCGCCCGCATTCCGGTCTTCGACGCCGCGCTACCCGACAGGTTTGCTCTCGGCACCGCGCTGATGGCGGGGCTCATCCTCGCCATCGTGCTGGATCTCCTGCCTTCCCGGCTCGGCTCCGGCGGCTCGGCCACAGCGGTCGTAGTCGCCGCGGTATGCGTCCTGCCGCTGGTCCCACGGCCATACTCCGTCGAACGGTCGCCTGATGTTCCCTCGTTCTTCACCACCAACGCGCTCAGGGTTCTCCCCGCGAATTCGACCGTGCTGCTGCTGCCGTACCCGAGCGGGCTCCAGACCGCACCGCTTTTCTGGCAGACCGCGGCCCGTTTCCACTTCTCGATGCCCGGCGGCTACTTCATCGGCCCGGGTGACGACGGGCAGGCCTACATGGGTGGGCGAAGGCCGACCGCGACGGCACAACTATTGACTGACGTCGGGTGGGGCCGGTCCGCGGGAACCCCGGCTTTGACCCCAGCAAAGATCACACAGGCATGGGATGACTTCATCCGCCTGGGGGTACGTGCTGTCGTACTCGGCCCGGCCCAGCATGCGCCGGAACTTCGCGACACAGTGACGTTTCTGGTGGGACGGCAACCGCGGTTCACAGCTGGCGTGTATGTCTGGCTGTTGCCGTGACACCGGCGCCCGGGGCTCGTGCCCGGGGCTCGCGAACCGGCCAGATCATGAACCTGGAACCGTCAGCGCCGGTATGGCGTGACGGACGGGTGGCGGCGGAACGACCTGAGCCCTCAACGGCCCCGGGCCGTTCGGCGGGAACCGGGCGTCAGCCCACACTCTGGTGTGTGATGAAGTGGACCAAGCGATGACCACACGGACTTTGCGGCCACCCGCACGGAAACCGAGGGCCACCGGCGCCGCGCTTCACCGATACAGCGCGGTACCCGCAAAGTTTGGCTTGGTCCGCGACGATGGGAACGAGGAGGTGAAACGGACGGATGTCGCTCGACCGCCATACGACGCCCGAGACGGGACAGCCCGAGGCTGGCCATGCCTCGCGTCCGCCCCACCTCATCGGGGGTCGCTACCGGCTCGGCGATGAGCTTGGCCGGGGCGGCTTCGGGGTGGTCTATGCGGCCACTGACGAGTTGCTGCGGCGCGAGGTCGCCGTCAAGGAGATCCGCCTTCCGCCGTCGATCTCCGCGGATGAGCGGGCGGTCCTGCGCACGAGGGTGCTTCGCGAAGCGCGTTCGGCCGGCCGCCTGCACCATCCAGGCCTCGTCTCGGTCTTCGACGTGCTTGATGCCGACGACTGCCCGTGGATCGTGATGGAGCTGGTGGACGGCCCGTCGCTGGCGGACATCATCCGTGAGTCCGGGCCGTTGCCCCGGGAACGGGTCGCCCGGATCGGCATCAGCCTCGGCTACGCCCTTGAGGCCGCGCACCGCAGCGGAATCGTCCATCGCGATGTGAAGCCCGCCAACGTACTGATCAGCGCTGACGGGCGGGCCCGGCTGACCGACTTCGGCATCGCGCTGTCCGCCGGAGACCCGACGCTGACCCGGACCGGCGTTCTTCTCGGCTCGCCGTCCTACATAGCTCCGGAGCGGGCTCGCGGCGGAACGGGCGGACCCGGCAGTGACATCTGGGCGCTCGGCGCGACGCTTTTCACCGCTGTGGAGGGCGGGCCGCCGTACGAGTCCGACAGCGCCATCGCGACGCTGACCGCAATCGTCGACGGACGACGCCAGCCGTTCCGGCTCGCCGGTGCCCTTGCGCCGATCATCGACGACCTCATGGCTGCGAAGCCGTCCGCCCGCCCGTCCCTGCCGCGGGCCAGGCAACGTCTGCGGCAGGTCGGTGAACGCGAGTCCGCAAGGCGTCCGGTCAGCCCCCAAGCCCTCCGCCAGGAGCAGGAGGACCAGGAGCAGGGCCAAGAGCAGGAGCAGAGCCAGGGGCAGCACGAGATGGCGGCCACGGATGCCGGCACGGCACCGGCCACGATGATGGCAATCCCGGTCCAGCCGGAAACGGCAGCGGCCGGCGCGGCTGTGAACGCGGCCGCCCCGGCCGCTCCCGGCTCGGTACCGACGGTGGCTCCCCGACCGGATGGCAAGCGGCTCCGGCTGCTCATCGCCATCATCGCCGCGACGCTCATCGTGGGCGCGGCACTCGCTTCGGCCGCGCTGCTCAGCCTGGGCTCAGGCGCGGACGGGCCGACCGGCAGCGCCAATCCGACGGCGGTGCTCAGCGGCACGGCCAAGACCCCGCTGAGGACACCCGTGACGCCGGCTCCGGCCGCCACGAACGCGGCGCCACCGACCGGTGGCGCGGTGGTCGGTGATCCGGGGCTGGCGCCGACGGCCCCGGCCCCGGTAACGCCGCCCGCGGGCTGGCAGTCCTACAGCGGACGCTCCGGCTGGTCGGTCGCCTACCCACAGGGCTGGGAGCAGCACCCAGCCGGTGGCACCGAACGAATCGACTTCATCAATCCGGATACTGGTGCCTACCTGCGGGTCGACACCGCGGCGCAGGCAAATCCATCCGCGTTGGCGGACTGGCAGGCACACGAAGGCGACCTGCGCGCGCGCCTGACGAACTACGAACGCGTGCGGATCACGCCGAGTGACGGCGGAGACGGCTCAATCCAGGCGGATTGGGAATTCCTCTACACCTCCGGCGGAAAAAGAGTTCATGTTCTCAATCGCGGAATTGTTCGTAACGGCCATGGCTACGCGTTGTACTGGTCCACGTCCGACGCCAGCTGGTCAGCGGATCTTCCGTTGATGTGGCGGCTTTTCTCGACGTTCCGGCCAGGCCCATGAACGGTGACCAATGGACCGCGCTGGGCAAGGGTGGCCAGCGCATCCGGCGACGCGTCTGCGAGACTTAAGGGGATGTCCAGACCGACGCCGCCCGGAGACTCCTCGCGTCACAACACACCCCGATACGTCTCTCAACGTTACCGTCTGGATACTCCAATCGGTCGTGGTGGCGCTGGTGTCGTCTGGCGCGGCGAGGACGAACTTCTCCAGCGCCCGGTAGCGATCAAGGAGATCCTCGTCCCACTTGCCGGAACCCAGGTCGAGCGCGACGCCATCCGAACGCGGGTGCTGCGCGAAGCCCGCGCGCTGGCCCGCCTGCACAGCCCGGCGATTGTCGCCGTCTACGACGTGGCTGAGGAAGCCGAACGCCACTGGATCGTCATGGAGCTGGTCAACGCGGACAGCCTGGGAGAGGCCATCCGCGCGAACGGCCCGCTCCCACCAGCGCGGGTCGCGGCAATTGGCCTCACTCTCGTTGACGCGCTCGCCGCCGCGCACTCCGCGGGCGTGCTGCACCGCGACATCAAGCCCGGCAACGTACTGCTGGGCCGGGACGGCCATGTCCGGCTTACCGACTTCGGGATTGCGGCTACCGACGGCGACTCTACGCTCACTGGAACAGGCGCGCTCGTCGGCTCGCCCGCCTACATCGCCCCCGAGCGGGTCCGCGGCTCCTCCGGTACTCCCTCGAGCGACCTGTGGGGGCTCGGCGCCACACTGTACGCGGCGGTGGAGGGGCAGCCTCCGTTCGAAGGGCCGGAAACGTACGCGGTTCTCACCGCCGTGGTGGAGGGACGCAGGCGTCCGTTCCGGCTCGCCGGCCCACTGCGTGGCCTGCTCACCGATCTGCTCGACCGGCCCGCGCCGGAGCGTCCAGGGGCGGCCGAGATACGCCAGCGGCTGGCGCCGATCGCCCAGGGCACCGCGGCGGTGCCCGCCTCCGTCATCAGCGGTCGGCCGAAACCGGACGTCAACAGGCCGGACGAAGGTGACGCGGCGCCGGTCGAGTCCAGTTCGGCCGGCCTCGAGGATGTCGGCGGCGATCTGCTGCCCATCGGGGATGCGGATGCCGACGCCGTCGCCCTGAGCCCGACCACAGCCAGCGGGACCACAGCCGGCGGCGCGACGACGGCGAGCGGGACCACCGCCAGCGCGCCCGATACCGCCAGCGAGGGCGATGAACTGACAGCCGTCGGCTCCATGGCCGACAAAATCGAGATCGCCGAGGTTTCGATCGGCTCCGCGCTGTATGAGAAGCCCCTGACCGCGCTTGCGGTGGGACTGCGCAAGGACCCCGCGGCGGCCGGGGCATCGGGGGTCACGGGCACCACCGCACTGACGGCTCACCGGGGTGGCTCCCGCTCGCTCGGCTCCGCCGGATACAGCGCCGGCAGACATTCTGATCAGGATGACGGTCTGCTACCAGTCTCCGGCGACATCGCGATCGGCCCAGCCCGCGCACCCTTCAGTCATGATCATCATGGTGATGGGCCAGCGTCAGCTACCGGCCGAGACGGTGAGCCTCCGCTCCGGCGGGCTGTGATCATCGCGGTGGCCGCCGCTTCGGTGGCGACTGGAGCGGCAATAGCGCTCAGCGGGGTCCTCACCCCCGGGTCCGGCGGCACCCAGCCGCAGAACCCCGGCGGGAACGGTATCCCCGCGGCGACCAGCACGGCGGACGAGCAGAACAACCTCAATCCTCGGGTGCTCCCGACCGGCCTCGCGCCCTCGTTCAGATTTCCGGCCAGCCGCAGGGCATCACCGAGCGCCTCAGCCAGCCCACCCGCGGCGACGCCCATCGAGACCGACCCGGCGGCCCACAGCCCGACGCCGACCGGCGTCGCCGCGAGCCCCACGGCGCCGGCCATCTCGCCCACCTCGACGCTGCCCGCGTCGTCCCCCCCCACCACATCGACACCGACAGCGACACCGCCACCACCGCCACCACCGGCTCAGTGACGCCTCGAAGCCCACGGGACCGCCGGGGATCTCTCTGATCAACAACGGATGGCCGCCAGCCTCGAAACATAATGAAAGCGATCACTTTCTGTGACATACTTCACCTAAGTGTCACCGAAGCTGGCATGCCCCCCCATGGGCTCAGCACTAACATCGGGTCCACACAAACCATCGTCCGCATGATGTCTCAAGGTGCTTAGTGCCCCCCGAACCCGCCACTCGGCTTCGCTCCAGCTGCCGACGCGGGCCCTTCGGGCCAGCTAGGTTACCAAGAGTCATCGGACGGGACCATCAGGACCAGCCTGTCGGCAGGCAGGTCCGGAGGAGCTTTCAGTGCCGAAGGCACCAGCGGGAACGCTCTACCGCGGCCGTGAAGGGATGTGGTCCTGGGTTGCGCACAGGATCACCGGCGTACTGATCTTTTTCTTTCTGTTCGCCCACGTCCTGGACACCGCGCTCGTGCGGGTGTCACCGTCGTCCTATGACAGTGTGATCGCGACCTACAAGAACCCGATCGTGAACCTGATGGAGGTAGGGCTTGTAGCCGCGGTCGTCTTCCACGCACTCAACGGGATCCGGATCACATTGATCGACTTCTGGAAATCCGGCCCCCGTTTCCAGCGCCAGATGCTCTACACCGAGATCGTGGTGTGGCTGGTCCTCGTCGTCCCCGGTGCTTTCTTCATGCTCAAGCACACGTTCGAGACCCTGTTCGGGAGCGCGTCCTGATGGCGACGACAATCAACGGCGCTGCCGCCCCGGCCATCGAGACACCGCGCAGCCCGCGGCGGCGGCCGGGCGGCCCGAAGGCGCGAACGAACTTCGAGCTGTACGCGTGGCTGTTCATGCGGATCTCCGGGGTCCTGCTGCTCTTTCTCGTGCTCGGTCACCTGTTCATCATGAACATCCTTGATGGCGGGGTGCAACGGATCGGCTTCGGTTTCGTCGCGGGCCGTTGGGCCTCACCGTTCTGGCGGACCTGGGATCTGCTCATGCTCGTACTCGCCGAACTGCACGGAACCAATGGCCTACGGACAGTGATCAATGACTACGCTGAGCGAGCACAGACCCGGTTCTGGCTGAAGATGTTGCTGTATGTGTCGGCAGGCCTGGTCATCACGCTGGGATCGCTGGTCATCTTCACGTTCGACCCGAACATCTCCTGACGGCGCCTGGGAAGGCGGAGGTCCAAGCGGTGCAGGTTCACAAGTACGACACGGTCATCGTGGGTGCCGGCGGCGCGGGGATGCGCGCGGCACTCGAAGCCGGCAAGCGTTGTCGCACCGCCGTGCTGACCAAGCTGTATCCCACCCGCTCCCACACCGGCGCGGCTCAGGGCGGTATGTGCGCGGCCCTGGCCAACGTCGAGGAGGACAACTGGGAGTGGCACACCTTCGACACGATCAAGGGCGGCGACTACCTGGTCGACCAGGACGCGGCCGAGATCATGTGCAAGGAGGCCATCGACGCGGTCCTCGACCTGGAGAAGATGGGCCTGCCGTTCAACCGCACGCCGGAAGGCCGGATTGACCAGCGCCGCTTCGGTGGCCACACGCGTGACCACGGCAAGGCGCCTGTCCGGCGGTCGTGCTATGCGGCCGACCGCACCGGCCATATGATTTTGCAAACGCTTTACCAGCAGTGCGTCAAGAACAAGATCGAATTCTTTAATGAATTCTACGTGCTGGACCTGCTACTCACCGAGGGCGTCACGGCCGGGGTCGTCGCCTATGAGCTGGCCACCGGTGAGGTGCATATCTTCCAGGCGAAGTCGGTGGTGTTCGCCAGCGGCGGGTTCGGCAAGGTTTTCAAGGTCACCTCGAACGCGCACACGTTGACAGGCGACGGGATGGGCATCATCTTCCGGCGCGGGCTGCCGCTGGAGGACATGGAGTTCTACCAGTTCCACCCGACTGGCATCTGGAAGATGGGCATCCTCCTCACCGAGGGTGCCCGTGGCGAGGGCGGTATCCTCCGCAACAAGGACGGCGAACGCTTCATGGAGCGTTACGCGCCGACCATCAAGGACCTCGCGCCCCGGGACATGGTGGCCAGGGCCATCTACACCGAGATCCGTGCTGGCCGTGGCTGTGGCGCGAATGGCGATCATGTCTATCTCGACCTGACCCACCTGCCGCCCGAGCAGCTCGACGCCAAGCTCCCTGACATCACCGAGTTTGCCCGCACCTACCTGGGCATCGAGCCTTACACCGACCCGATCCCGATCCAGCCGACCGCCCACTACGCCATGGGCGGCGTCCCGACGAACATCGACGCCGAGGTTCTGCGGAACAACACCGACGTCGTCAAGGGCCTGTATGCGGCCGGGGAGGTCGCATGCGTGTCCGTGCACGGCGCGAACCGGCTCGGAACGAACTCGCTGCTGGATATCAACGTCTTCGGCCGCCGAGCGGGCATTGCCGCCGCCGAACACGCGATCGCGACGCATCGTCACACCGAGTTGCCCGAGAACCCGGCAGCCTTTGTCGAAGGGCTCCTGACCAGGCTCCGCGACGGCGCGGGCACCCAGAACGCGGCGGCCATCCGTCGCGAGCTGCAGGAGACCATGGACGTCAACGCGTCGGTGTACCGCACCGAGACGACGCTCAAGCAGGCGATCACCGACATTGCCGGGCTGAAGGCCCGCTACCAGCAGGTCGGTGTCACCGACCGGGGCCAGCGCTACAACACCGAGCTGTTGGAAGCCGTTGAGCTGGGCTTCCTGCTCGACCTTGCCGAGTGCCTGGTGGTGAGCGCGCTTGCCCGCAACGAATCCCGCGGCGGGCACTCGCGGGAGGACCATCCGAACCGGGACGACGTCAACTTCCTGCGCCACACGATGGCCTACCGCTCCGGGCCGCTCGTCGCCGGCTCGCCCGCAGCGGAGATCCGGCTGGATTACAAACCCGTCGCCATGACCCGCTACGAGCCGATGGAACGCAAGTACTGACGGAACCCAATCCGGTTTCACTCGAGGCTGCGGACCACGCCGGGCGTTCTCAGATTGGTCCGGGCCAGGTTTCGATGTTCGGGTCACCCAGAGCGCGGCCTATGATGTGCTGGCCCGCGCTGTGGGTCTGATGTGAGAAAGGTCCGGCGTGACTGTCACCGACGATCTATCAACCACCGCACCGGCCGCTTCGGGTCCGACCGCAACGGCCGGACGGACCGTCACGCTGAAAATCCGGCGCTTCGACCCGGAGGTGAGCGCCAAGCCGCTGTGGAAGAGCTACACCGTCCCCTTCGATCCCAGTGACCGGCTGCTGGACGCCCTGCACTACGTGAAGTGGAACCTCGACGGGTCGCTGTCCTTCCGGCGCTCCTGTGCCCACGGTGTGTGCGGCTCGGACGCCATGCGGATCAACGGCTCGAACCGGCTTGCCTGCAAGGTGCTGGTCAAGGACCTCGGTCCGGAGATCTCGATCGAGCCCATCAAGGGCCTTCCGGTCGAGAAGGACCTCATCGTGGACATGGAACCGTTCTTCGACGCGTTCCGTGCGGTCAAGCCGTACCTTATCGCCGAGGGCCACGAGCCGACCCGTGAGCGGCTGCAGTCCGCGGCGGACCGGGAGCGCTTCGACGACACCACGAAGTGCATCATGTGCGCGGCCTGCACGACCTCGTGCCCAGTGTTCTGGAATGACGGGGAGTACTTCGGCCCGGCTGCGATGGTGGCCGCGCACCGCTTCATCTTCGACAGCCGGGACGCGGGCGCCGACGAGCGTTTGGAGATCCTCAACGAGCGGGAAGGGGTGTGGCGCTGCCGCACGACCTTCAACTGTTCGAACGCCTGCCCCCGTGGTATTCAGGTGACCAAGGCAATTCAGGAGGTCAAGCGCGCACTCATCTTCCGGCGCTTCTAATGACTGGCGACTAGTGATCGAAAAGCGCGCGATCGTGATTTTTCCGCGCGCTCGGCGGCCCGGGGATCTCCAGAACGGCGGCCGGAGCTCACGATCGGGGAGGCCGCGAATGGCTCGGATCGCTGTGCGCGATGTTCAGCTGGCTGCTGGCAGCATCTCCCTGCTGGCGGCCAGCCTGTTGCTGAGCGCGGCGGCCTGTTCCACCGACCCCGCCAAACCCCCCTCACCAGTCGTGATCGGTCCGACCCAGGCAGCGAGCCCGACACGGACCAGCGGCGTACCGGCTCCGCTGGAGTCCTCCTACGACACGACGATCGCGCGGAAGACAGCAAGAATTCGCTTCACCTATGCGGCGACCCTCGTTTCCGTCTCCGGCCGCAAACAAACGATCTCCACAACAGGGACCGGCACGGTTGACTTCGTCCACAGCACGAGCGAGAGCGTGCGCAACGTCGACGGCGGCGGCCGCAGCGAGGTACGGATCGTCGGTCCCGACTTCTACCAACGCGGCATCACGGCTGGCGGCGCGCCAAGCTCGCCGCGCTGGACCCGTGTCGTTCCAGGTGGCGCTGCTGCTGCTTCCTCCAGCACCGCATCGGCAGGCGCCGTACAGCCCGGGGTCGGCGACGACGCGGCGCTGCGGCTCGGCTTCCTGAGCGGTGCGTCGGCCCCGGTGACCACCGTGGGCGAGGAATCCATCGACGGTATCCAGACGACCCATTACAAGCTGTCCGTGAACCTGGAAACAGCATCCCAACGAGGGAACATCAGCACGGCCACCGTCGAGTACTACAAGAGCATCCTCGGAAGCGCCCGCCAGCCGACCGAGGCCTGGATCGACGCGGACGGACTCATCCGCCAGCTCCGCATCACCGTCACCAGCGCCGAGTCCGACAGCCCAGCCCCGCACACAGAGATCACCCGGACAGTCACCTACTCGGACTTCGGGATACCTCTGAACGTAATGGCACCGCCGCCCAACGAGATCGCGCCAGGATGAGCTGAGCTCGTCGGCGACGGAACCGGGCGCCGCGCTGATCACGGAAATCTGCCCACTGTGCTTACGCGGCTCCGGCGACAGGTGCGCTCTTATTGAGCCTGTCCACGGCGGAATGGGTGGCAGTTCTCGGCAAAGGCGGTCAGCGCCTCACCGGACAGGCGCTGCGTGGTCCACTCGTCCAGGCCCACCGCGCCGATTGCGCGATAAAAGCCAATCGCCGGATCGTTCCAGTCCAGCACCGCCCACTCGAACCGGCCGTAACCGCGCGCCACGCACTGCCTGGCCAGCGTGCTCATCAGCGCGCGCCCGTAGCCTCGGCCGCGGTGCTCCGGGAGAACATAAAGATCTTCCAAATAAATACCGTGACGACCGGTCCAGGTCGAGAAGTTCAGGAACCACAGGGCGAAGCCGACCACTGTCCCAGCCCGTTCGACCAGGTGGCAGAACACCGCCGGCCGCGGGCCGAACAGCGCTGTCCGCAGGTCCGTCTCGGTCGCGACGACCGCTTCGGGCTCCCGCTCGTACTCAGCCAGCCCGCGGACAAGCCCTAAGAGCGTGTTTTGAAACTCCCATCAAGATTAATAACTAACTTTGATCTTGCTTGCCTACCGGACCGGGTCGGCATCGGAGGCGGCTCCCTCGGTCTGCACATCCGGGTTCCGGCGCGGCTGCGAGGGTGGCCGCCGCGCGAGCCGCCGCGACATCAGCATGATCATAGCGATGTAGACCATGGTCTCGTGCTGGGATGGCAACCGTTCGTAATCACGAACGCACCGTCGGTACCGGATGATCCAACCGAAGGTGCGCTCCACGACCCACCGGCGCGGCAGCACCACGAACCCGGTGGCATCGTCACTGCGCTTGACGACGGTGACGGTCAGTTTCAGTACCTGCCTGGCCCACGTGACCAACCGGCCGGCGTACCCGCCGTCGGCCCAGACCAGGCTGACCAGGAAAAAGCGCTCCCGCAGTCGGGCCAGCAGCGGGATCGCGCCGTCACGGTCCTGCACACTGGCCGCTGTGATCACTACGGCTAGCAGGAGTCCAAGGGTATCCACCGCTATATGACGTTTTCTCCCATTAATCTTCTTTCCGGCGTCATATCCGCGGCTCCCATTGGCCACAGTATCTGCACCTTTCAGTGACTGGGAGTCAATAATGGCTGCCGTCGGGAACGGCGAGCGGCCAGCAGCCACCCGCACCCGGTGGCGCAGCACGTCGTGGATGGCCTGCCAGCTGCCGGCTGTCCGCCACCGTACGAACAGTCCGTACACGGTCCGCCACGGCGGGAACTCCGCGGGGAGCTGTCGCCAGGCCAGGCCGCCCCGCACCAGATAGAAGATCGCGTCCAGGACGCGCCGTCGAGGGTGCGTCTCGGGCCGGCCACCCTTCCCAGCCTGGTTACCCGGCGCGGGCAGGAGCGGTTCGAGCACCGTCCACTGCGCATCCGTGATCGTCGAGGACGGGTAGAAGCCGTAGTGTGGTGCTACGACTACCGACTGGCGGGATTCGGGGTGGGCGGGGCAGGACACACACGTGCACGCAGACGACAATGACACTCGGGCTCCTGGTAGGGCGGTTGGATTCGACACCCGCGCTCTACCAGGAGTCCGCCCCCGTGTGGGGTGCCACGCCGTGTCTACCTGTATGGGTATGTGAGCGTGTTCGCACAACTACAACATCATCTATGGGGTGGCAGTTTAGAAACACGCTCTAAGATCGCGGGAACGTCATCCTCCGTGGCCTGGCGCACCACGGCGTCATCCGCGTCCGGCGACATACCCGGTGATGCTATCGCCATGCTCGCCAGCGGCGTCGCTGGCCCGCCATCGCCACATTGCCGGAGCAGGAACGAAGCAAATCTCGGCCCCGGAGCTATCGTCGACCCGTGGTCAGCCAAGGTCTCTTCGACGAGCTCAGCTCTCTGCCCCTGACCGAATCGCTACAGCCGGTGATCGAGCATGGAGAGGTGTTCACCCGACGTTGGATCGTCGAACTGATCCTGGACTGGGTTGGCTACACGCCCGACAAGGATCTGACCAGCGCCGTGATCGTGGAGCCCGCGTGTGGCGGGGGGGCTTTTATCGGGCCGATAGTCGAACGTCTGATCGCCTCATGCCAGGTTCACGGCCGCTCGCCACTCGACGCCGCCGACGCTGTGTGTTCCTTCGATCTCCTTGACCGCAACGTGCGATCGAGCCGGGATCTCACCATCCGGCTCATGACCGAAAACGGCTGGGACATGCCAGACGCCGGGAAACTCGCCGGCAAGTGGATCCGGCAGGGGGATTTTCTTCTCCAGGGCGCGTACGGGGGCGCCGACTTCGTGGTGGGAAACCCGCCGTACATCCGCCTTGAAGACGTTCCCGAGGCCCGGATGAAAGCCTATCGGTCGTCGTGCCCCACCATGGGCGGGCGGGCTGATGTCTACGTCGGTTTCTACGAGGTCGGCCTGAGGATTCTGCGGCCCGGCGGGAGGCTCGGTTTCATCTGCGCGGACCGCTGGATGCGCAACCAGTACGGCAGCCGGCTGCGCGAGCTGGTGAGCTGTTCCTTCAACGTTGAAGCCGTCCTCACCATGCACGACGTGGACGCATTCTTTGAGCAGGTCTCCGCCTATCCCGCCATCACGATCATCCAGAGTGCGCCGCAGGGAACATCTGTTGTTGCCGACACGACGTCGTCTTTCGGCGCAGACGAGGCCATCTTACTACGGCGCTGGGCAGGTAGAGAGAGAAACGAGGAAACCTCGATCCGCACGCCGACGTTTCATGCCGCGCGTCTTCCGCACTGGTTCGCCGGGACGGATTCCTGGCCGGCAGCCTCACCCGCGCGGCTTGCGATACTGGAGGACCTCAACGACCGGTTTCCCTGCCTTGAGGACGGCTCGACCGGGACCCGGGTAGGTATCGGGGTCGCCACGGGCGCGGACAGTGTGTTCATCACAGCCGAGCCAGAACGTGTGGACGTCGAGGACGACCGCCTCCTTCCGCTGGCGATGGTCCGTGACATCACGGGTGGTTCGTTCTCGTGGACGGGAACGCATCTCGTCAACCCCTGGGGCGCCGACGGCCAGCTTGTTGATTTTGCCTGCTATCCCCGCCTCGGCCGGTATTTTCGCCGGCACAGCGGCCAGCTGCGGGCACGTCATATCGCCAGAAAACAGCCGGCCCGCTGGTACAAGACGATCGACAAGGTCGACCATCAGCTTATAAAAAGACCGAAACTCCTCTTCCCGGACATGAAAGCCAACATTCACCCGGTTCTCGATCCCGGCGGATGCTACCCGCACCACAACCTCTACTACGTAGTCTCGGACACCTGGGATCTGCGAGTACTGGGTGGACTCCTGCTCTCACGGGTGGCCGAAGCGTTCATCGTGGCGTACGCGGTCAAGATGCGTGGCGGAACCCTGCGGTTCCAGGCCCAGTACCTACGTCGGATCCGAGTACCTCATCCTGACACGATCAGCGAAACGGACACCGTGGCGCTGCGTGACGCTTTCGAGCATCGCGACGTGGACGCCGCGACAGACGCCGCCCTGCGTGTCTTCAACCTGGCCAACCTGCCAGACTGAGAGAGTGAAGTCCTGACCGTGACCCGCGAGGACACGGACCTGGTGGTGCTCCAGCGGGTGGCCGATGGCCTCCGTGCCCTGGACCGGGACCTCCTGCCGAGCGAAGACACGTGGCCGTGACTGCACCGGCCAGCCACCACCTCTGAGTATCGGTGCCGGGCGATGAGGGCACTGGAGGGACGAAGCACCGTAACCGAAGTTTGCAGAATTTCGGCAGCGGATGCTGTGGGAGACTGGTACTTACAGCCGCAGGAACATGGTACTCAAGGCTGCTGCACGTTGGTAGTCAGCAGATGGCGGGCGGTTTGGAGTGATGTGGACGGTTCCTATCTACCTCGACTGGTGGACGCGAAGATCGGTGACATGCTCGGCGAGCTGCCGGCGGTACTGATCGTCGGCGCGCGGGCGACGGGCAAGACCACCACCGCGGCGCGACATGCTCGTAGCGTCATCCGTCTGGACGAGCCGGCCGAGGCTGTCGCCTTCCGGGCGGATCCGGACGCGGCCCTGCGCCAGTTCCCCGAGCCGGTGCTGCTCGATGAGTGGCAGGTCGTGCCGGAGGTACTGGGCGCGATCAAACGGACCGTCGACGTCCGCCCCGAGCCGGGCCGCTTCCTCGTCACCGGATCCGTGCGGGCGGATCTGCAGGCCGAGAACTGGCCCGGGACCGGGCGTCTGGTGCGTGTCGCCATGAGCGGCCTGTCCAGGCGTGAGATCGCCGGGCGGGTCGCGGGGCCGACGTTTGTCGACCGGATCGCCGACGCCGGCGTCGACGCGCTGTCATCGCCGGCCGACCCGCCGGACCTGGGCGACTACCTGGAGCTGGCGTTGCGCGGTGGCTTTCCCGAACCGGCGCTGCGCCTGTCCGCCACCCGCCGGGAGGAATGGCTGGAAAGCTATCTCGACCAGCTCCTCACCCGCGACGTGGAGCTTCTGGGTGAGTCGCGGGACCCGGATCGGCTGCGCCGCTACTTCGAGGTACTGGCGTTGAACTCCGCCGGCATCGTAGCCAACAAGACCGTGTTCGAAGCGGCAAGGATCAACGCGAAAACCGCCGACGCCTACGACGGCCTGCTGCGTAACCTTCTCGTCGTCGACAGCCTGCCCTCCTGGTGGACCAACCGCCTCAAACGGCTGGTCCAGGTTCCCAAACGTTATGTGGTCGAACCGGCGCTGATTGGTGCCGCGCTGCGGGTCGACGTCCGCGCCGCCCTACGCGACGGCGATCTGCTCGGGCGTCTCCTCGACACCTTCGTCGTAGCACAGCTGCGGGCCGAGCTGTCCGTGAGCACCAGCCGACCCCGCCTGTTCCACCTGCGCCAGGAAAGCGGTCGCCACGAGGTCGATGTCCTCGTCGAGCTCGGCGGCGGCAGGGTCATCGGGATCGAGGTCAAGGCCGACGCCGCACCCGGACGCGACACTGGCCGCCACCTCGCCTGGCTACGCGACGAACTCGGCGACCGCTTCCTCGCCGGCATCGTCCTGCACACCGGCAAACGCGTCTATCCCCTCGACACCGCCATCATCGCCGCCCCGATCGCAACCCTCTGGAACTGACAGACCGGTGAGGGGGGTGGTTGGGTAGGGAGCTGGCGCGGTGACGCGTGAGCGTTCCGTTTCCAGCTCCCTACCGTCGATTCCGTGTCGATGCCGGCTGCGCCGCGGTTGCGGCGCAGCCGCTCCCACGCCCGCCGCATGACATCTCTGCGGTAGACCTTGTCATACAGCGCGTGGAACCGCCGTCCGGGATCGGCCTTGGCCGCCCGGTAGAGCGCGTGCTGCAAGGCGCGGACCCTGCCCGATCGCGATCAGCTTACCGAGCCCCCTGCTCCCAGCACGATGCGGGCATCGCTGCGACCATTTGACCCCGCCAACAAGTTATTTCATTACGAATTCTTAGGTGTGTCTGATGGGCGGAAGCGATAGAACATCCATCAGACATGCCCACGTCTTGCCGTAACCCTGGCCCGGTCTTGTCGGGGGCGGATCGACGAGGCCAGGGTGTCGACGACTGACCGTTTCCCGATGGCTGACCGGCAATGCCGGTCCCGGGGCCCGGAGCTCAGTACTCGTTCTTGATAACGAAATAGGAACCGCGTATGGTTCCGGCCAGCTTCGACTTCTGCCGGGCGAACTTGAACGAGGCGAGTTCCGTGGGGACTTCCATCCCGTCGGAGAGCTTGAACCCAACCGCTCGTTTCCCGAGGTCGTCGACGGTGTACATTACATTGATCGACAGTCCGTTCTCGTAGAAGACGTATGCCATCCGAATGTTCTCGACCTGGAATGTCGTCACCTCGAGCGGGCGAGCGGAGATGACGATGCCGCGTTCTTCGTTGAGGATCCGGTTAACCCACTCGATGGTCGGCCCGGCGTTGTCTGCGGGCTCGACCGTGAAGACGTGGCCGTACTTGTTCTTGAAGTACCGGGCTTCGTTCGCCCGTAGACCAGCGAGCGCGGCCGCGGCCGGCGACGACTCCAGGCCGACGGTCGATACGGTGCCGAAGTCCACGGCATAGGGCATGGCAAACTCCTCCGCGTGTGCGTTTGGTCCTTATTATGGACAATGGCGCCGAACTCAGCGCGTATGCGCTGGTAGCAAAGCTGGTAGCAAAGGGTAAACGACCCGGCAACAGGGGAGTGGATCAAGGAGCGGGGCTGGGGTGCGGGCATCGCGAGGCGGCGGAAGCCCGGATACCCGGGCAGCCGCTGACCACCGCGAGGTCATCCCGCGCAAGGTCAGTTGGTGTGCGCTGTTCCATGTGCATTCGACGTTCGTACCGCACGCCACCGACAACTACCCATCGGCAACCACCTGCCGGCAACCACCCCACCGCGCTCACCAGCCGCGGCTACCCGGGCGGATCGTTCCCAGTACCGCCGTCCGCACGATCGCCCGGCTGGATCCCGGCGCCGGGCACGCCCGGCGGGTCATCGGGGACGACCGCTTGCGCCGGGTCCGGTCCGTCCCTGGGCTCAGTCGTGTCGCCGGTACCGGCGGGCTCCGGGAAGCGGCCGGGAGCTTCCTCAGCGCGGTCCGCGGCAGGGAGCACCCGGGCGAACGCGGGGCGTACCAGCCGAGGCTTGGCGACGGCCGGCTCACCAAAGTCCGCCCGGCGCATCCGGCAGTACGCCGTCTGGGACTCACCGGCCGCGCGGCCGATACCGATGTCGGCCGCCGCGGACAGATAGGCGAGGGCGTCGGCCCGCTTCATCCCAAGACGGGTGGACAGAAAAAGCAGAGCCGACCGCGTCGCCCGGCGAACGGCATGCGCAAGATCGGTGTCTGCCCCCAGGGCAATCCAATGGGTGTCGGTCTCGGCAAAAGGTTCGCGCAGCGCCCCGAGAACGGCCTCGGCCGCGGCTGCCTTCAGGACGGTCAACCGGAAGGTCGCCCGCAGCGGCCCCTCCAGCGCGACCGCGGCGGCCTTTCCCGCGCCCAGGGAATAATGTGGGTCGCCAACGGCGAACAATGCGCCGGGAACCTGTACCGGGAGAAACAACCGGGCACCGGCACCGAGTTCACCGCAGTCAAGAGCCCCCCCGTACGTGCCGACCGAGGTCGAACGGAGCGGCCCGGCACCGTTGATCGCGACCGACATGATTCCCATGAACGGTGACAGCGGAAAACGCACCTTCCGCCCCTCAGCTCCGCCCAACGTGCCGAAGAGCCGGCCCCGGCGCCGTTCGACGGCACAGAAGCTGCTCGCCGTCCGGAACGCCGTCCAGTTACGGGCGGTCGCGTCGGGACCGGGAGGGGCGTTCTCGGGAAACTCCCCGGCAAGCAGCCCCGCGCCATGACGGATCGACACCACGCCGTACCTGGCCCGCGGGTGCAGCGAAACCACATCCACCCGCAGCAGGTCGCCGGGGTCAGCACCGCGGACGTACACCGGTCCGGTCACCACATGCGGACCGTCCACACCGAACCGATGCGGGATTCCCGAAGCAGCGATCATGCGAGCGTCATCGAGGACCTCGGATGTCGACACGCCGAACCGCGCGAAGAAAGCGTCCGGGTCACGCCCCTGATCGTCGAGGATCCCCTCCTGGCTGACCGTGTCGACCGTCACCGTGGCGCCGGACTCCACGCTCAGCACCGGCCGTGTCTCAACGGTCGGCACCTGACCCCACATGACCGTCTCAGGGGTGGACGGGAGATAGTGTTTTCCGTCTACTTTTCCCTTGCCCGGCTGCAGCGCCACTACAGCGCTACCACCGCGACGCCCGCGGCCACCCGCGGCGCCCCGGACGACAGACCCGTCCGCGACGGCCGACCGCCTCAGCCACCGGGCCGAGGCGGCTTCCCGAGGAGGAGCCCCGACCTGCGATCTGGTCATCACGTGGCACGGGCGTCAGATTCGCAGTGAAACATGACACATCTGTTTCTGACATGTTGCAGTCCTATGCATCCCCCTTCAAGCATCGATACCCACCCATGCCCCAGCGTCCACCCATGCCACCCATGCCCCCAGCGCCCTTCGACCGGCGGGCGCCCGCCAGGCTGGCCTGTCAGGGGCGGGTGAGCAACAGCGAGCCGACCGCGTCCACCTCGGCGGTCCAGCCGGAGCGCACCAGGCAGTTCGCCTCGACGAACTCGATGACCGCCGGCCCCGTGACACCGTCACCCGGTCCCAGCGCCGCGCGGGGCACGACATCCACCTCCTGCCAGGAACCGTCCAGGTGAACAGAGCGCCGGCCACGCACCGCGGTGGGATCGGCGGCCGGCGCGGTCAGCCGGGGACGCCGGCCCGGCAGTGTCGCCACCATGCGGACGGCCACCACTTCCACCTCCCGATCCGGTGCCACATGCCCGTACCTGCGCATGTGCTCGGCCTCGAACCCCGCCTGCACCCGGCTGGCGGAAACCGCACCGCCGGACGCGGCCAACCCGCTGCCGGACGCGGCCACGATCGTCAACTCATGCGACTGGCCGGTGTACCGGCAGTCGACCTGACGCTCCACCGTGAGCGCGGCGGCGTCCGCCGTACTCACCGCCGCCTGGACGATCCGGGTGAGCTCGGTGAAAGCGGCGGTCAGGTCAACCTCGGTGAGAGGGCCGCGCAACGCGCGCAGGTAGTCCCGGCGGACGCCGCCGAGCGCGAGGCCCAGCGCGGAAAGCACGCCGCAGGCCAGCGGTACCAGCACCCGACGCATCCCCAGTTCCTCGGCCAGCGCGCAGGCATGGGTCCCACCAGCTCCGCCGAAGGCCACCAGGGTCAGTTCCCGCGGATCCAGCCCGCGTTCCACCGAGACCACCCGCAGTGCCCGGACCATCTCCGCGTCGGCAACCGCCACCACACCTGCCGCCGCGGACACCGCCGACAGGGCCACCGTCCCCGCTGTCCCCACCGCCGCTCCCGCCGCCGTGCCAAGGCCCGCCAACGCCTTCTGCGCGGACGCCCGGGACAGGACGACCTCGCCGCCGAGATTCGCGCCGTCAGCCAGATAGCCGAGCACCAGGTCCGCGTCGGTGACCGTCGGCTCCGCACCCCCACGGCCGTAGCAGGCCGGGCCGGGATCAGCACCGGCCGAGCGCGGCCCGACCCGCAGGGCACCGCCGGAATCCACCCACGCCACCGACCCGCCGCCGGCGCTCACCGAGTGCACGTCGACCGTGGGCAAGGTGATCGGTACACCGGCCAGCACCGACTCGCCGGTGGTCTGCGCACGTCCCCCCAGCACCGGTGCGACATCGGTGGACGTGCCGCCCATGTCAAAGGTGAGCAGATCGGTCACGCCCGACAGGCCCGCGACGTAAGCGGCACCGACCACGCCAGCGGCCGGCCCCGAGAGCACACAGGCGGCGGCGTGCCCGGCCGCGGTCTCAAGATCTACCACACCCCCAGAGGACTGCATGACCAGGGGCACCGGCAGCCCAGCGGCCACGCACCGGCGGGCGAGCGCCCGCAGGTAAGCCGACAGCTTCGGCGTCAGGTAGGCGTCGGCGACGGTGGTGGCGAACCGCTCGTACTCCCGGAACTGCGGGAGAACCTCGTGCGAAGCCACCACGGTGACCCCCGGCAGGCCGCTCCGCAGCGCATCGGCGACCTGGCGCTCGTGCTCGGGATGACGGAAGGAGAACAGCAGGCACACGGCCACGGCCTGAAGACCGTCAACAGCCGCGAGGGCGGTGGCGACCTGCCGCGGAGCCTCAGGGTCCAACGCGACGACCACACCGGCGGGACCGGTACGCTCCACGACGGTGTAACGGAGCTCGCGCGGCACCAGCGCCGGCGGGTGATGGCGGGTGAGATCGTAGAGAGCCGGCCGGTTCTGCCGGCCGATCTCGATGATGTCGGCGAACCCCCGCGTGGTCACCAGAGCGGTCCGCGCACCCCGCCGCTCCAGCAACGCATTGGTGGCGACCGTGGTGCCATGGGCGAACCGCTCGACCGTCCCAGGCTCGGTGGCGAGGCCTGCCCCGCGGACGGCACCGAGCACCCCCACGGATGGGTCGGCGGGCACCGACGGCACCTTCGCGGAAACCAGCCGGCCGCCGTCATCGACAGCGACCAGGTCGGTGAAGGTCCCACCCACATCGACCCCGAGCCACATCGCCACACGGGGAATAGTCGCACGGTGAGGAACGTGTCTTCGCGCCCGTCTCAGCGCCTGCTCGCGGAGCTCGCTCGCGGGGGTCTGCGCAACCGCCTCCCGCGAGGCCTGTGCACCCACCCATAGCCTGCGGATACCCGCGGGAAGGACGGTCCCTGCCACATATTTGGCACACTTACCATGCCCGTGGCCTGTCTCACTGGTCACAGCGTTCGGACAGATCGCGTGAGGCCTGCGAGTAGCCTGAGCAGACGACAACGGAAGGGCCCGCGCGGCGGGCCATAACAGAGGGTAGATAGAGGGGAACGCCCCCGTGACAGCACCGACGGTACCCGAGTCCGGACCCGACTTCGGCCCCAACGAGTGGCTGGTATTTGAGATCTACCAGCAGTATCTCGCGGACCCTGAGAGTGTTTCGCCGGAGTGGCGCGAGTTCCTCTCCGACTATCAACCGGGCGAGGTGAACGGGCAGCCGGGTACGGCCGGGCCCGTCCCCCCTATTGTCACAGATGGTTCCGTGCCACGGCCAGGCCAGCTGGACCCCACCCCCACCGACCAGCCGCGCGACACGGTGATTAACACGGTCGCGACCGCGGCCACGCCTGCCCGGCCACCGGCATCCGGGCAGGCCGTGCCAGTCCCGATGAACGGCGTCCCCACGTCGCCGCTGCGTGGTGCCGCCGCCCGGGTAGCCGCCAACATGGAGACGTCCCTGCACGTCCCGACGGCGACGTCGGTACGCGCGGTCCCGGCCAAGCTGCTCGCGGACAACCGGATCGTCATCAACCGGCACCTGGCTCGGTCCCGTGGCGGCAAGGTCTCGTTCACCCATCTGATCGGGTATGCGATGGTCAAGGCGCTCGAGACGGCGCCGGCCATGAATCACTCGTACGCTGAGATCGCCGGCAAGCCGACCCTCGTCGAGCCGGAGCACGTCAACCTCGGGCTCGCCATCGACCTGATCAAGGGAACCTCCCGGCAGCTGGTGGTTGCCGCGGTCAAGCAGGCCCAGGCCATGGATTTCAGCCAGTTCTGGCTCACCTACGAGGACCTCGTCCGGCGTGCCCGCACGAACAAGCTCACCGCCGACGACTTCGCCGATGTGACGATCACCCTGACCAACCCTGGTGGCATCGGCACGGTGCACTCGGTCCCGCGCCTGATGCAGGGGCAGGGAACAATCATCGGCGTCGGCGCCATGGAGTACCCGGCCGAGTTCCAGGGGGCGTCCACCGAAACCCTGTCGAAGTTGGCAGTCTCAAAAATCATCACGTTGACCAGCACCTATGACCACCGGATCATTCAGGGCGCGCAGTCCGGCGAATACCTGCGCCGGATGCACCAGCTCCTGCTCGGCGAGGACGGTTTCTACGAGGGGATCTTCCGCTCGCTGCGCATACCGTACGAACCGGTGCGCTGGGTCACCGATATCACCTCGTCCCACGATGGCGATCTTGATCACGGTACCCGGGTACTCGAACTGATCCATGCCTACCGGGTGCGCGGACACCTGATGGCCGACACGAACCCCCTTGAGTTCGCCATCCGCAGCCACCCCGACCTCGACATCATCAGCCATGGCCTGACCCTGTGGGACCTCGACCGCGAGTTTCCCGTCGACGGCTTCGCCGGCCACCGCCGGATGACGCTACGCGACATTCTCGGTGTCCTGCGGGACTCCTACTGTCGTCGGGTCGGTATCGAGTACATGCACATCCAGGAGCCCGACGAGCGGGTCTGGATCCAGCAGCGGGTCGAACGGGCCGCCGAGCGCCCCGACCCGGCCGAGCAGCTGCACGTCCTGGAGCGGCTCGGCGCGGCCGAGGCGTTCGAGTCTTTCCTGCAGACCAAATACGTGGGCCAGCGGCGATTCTCGCTCGAAGGCGCGGAGTCGGCCATCCCCCTGCTCGACGAGGTACTCCAACGGGCCGCTGAAGCGGGCATGGACGAGGTCACCCTCGGAATGGCGCACCGCGGCCGGCTGAACGTGCTGGCGAACATCGTCGGCAAGTCCTACCGGCAGATCTTCGCCGAGTTCGAGGGCTACGTCGACCCGCAGACGGCGCACGGTTCGGGCGACGTCAAGTACCACCTCGGCGCGGAGGGCCTCTACACCAGCCCGGACGGTCGCCAGGTGCCGATCTCGCTGGTGTCCAACCCGTCCCATCTGGAGGCGGTCGACCCGGTGCTGGAAGGTGTCACCCGGGCCAAGCAGGACATGCTCAACAAGGGCCCCGAGGGCTTCACGGTGCTGCCGGTGCTCGTCCACGGGGACGCCGCCTTCGCCGGCCAGGGCGTGGTCGCCGAGACGTTGAACCTCTCGCAGCTGCGTGGTTACCGCACCGGTGGGACCGTGCACGTCGTCATCAACAACCAGGTCGGGTTCACCACGTCACCGATCGCCAGCCGGTCGTCGGTATACGCGACCGACGTCGCCCGGATGGTGCAGGCCCCCATCTTCCATGTGAACGGGGACGACCCCGAGGCGTGTGTGCGAGTCGCGCGGCTGGCCTTCGAGTACCGGCAGGCCTTCCACAAGGACGTCGTCATCGACATGGTGTGCTACCGGCGGCGCGGGCACAACGAGATGGACGAGCCGTCGTTCACCCAGCCGCTGATGTACGACACGATCGCCACGAAGCGGTCGGTCCGTAAGCTCTACACCGAGGCGCTGATCGGCCGTGGTGACATCACGCTGGCCGAGGCCGAGCAGGCCATGAAGAGCTACTCGGTACAGCTGGAGAAGGCGTTCGCCGAGACCCGTGACACCAGCCAACGCCCAGCTCACGGGCCTCGGCTGGTGACGACACCAGCGGAGGCCGCGGCGGCTGCCGCCGTGTCCACCGCCGTGTCGCTGGACGCCATCAAGATGATCATAGATACCCAGACCACCCTGCCGGCCGGATTCACCGTTCATCCGCGGCTGCGCCCGCAGCTCGAGCGCCGGGCACAGATGATCGCGACTGGGACGATCGACTGGGCGTGCGCCGAGACCATCGCCTTCGGCTCGATCCTGCTCGACGGCCGGCCCATCCGCCTTGCCGGGCAGGACAGCCGGCGCGGTACCTTCGGCCAGCGGCACGCCGTTCTGGTCGACCGGCACAGTGGCGAGGACTACTCTCCGCTGAAGTCGTTGGAGGCCGAGGACGGCGCCGGCACCTTCTACGTCCACGACTCGCTGCTGAGCGAGTTCGCGGCGATGGGCTTCGAGTACGGCTACTCGGTGGCTCGCCCGGAAGCGCTCGTGCTGTGGGAAGCCCAGTTCGGCGACTTCGCGAACGGGGCACAGTCGATCATCGATGAGTTCATCGCGGCGGGCGAGGCCAAGTGGGGCCAGCGCAACTCGGTCGGCCTGCTGCTCCCGCACGGCTACGAGGGGCAGGGCCCGGACCACTCCTCCGCCCGCATCGAACGCTTCCTGTCGCTGTGCGCCGAGAACAACATGCTGGTGTCCGCTCCGTCGAGCCCGGCAAGTTATTTCCACCTGCTGCGCCGGCAGGCGCTCTCACCGGTGCGACGCCCGCTGGTGGTGTTCACTCCCAAGTCGATGCTGCGGCTGAAGGCCGCGACCTCGACAGTCGAGGAGCTGACAACAGGATCATGGCGTCCGGTAATCGACGATACAAAGATCGACAACCGGGGCAACGTCCGGAGAATACTGCTGTCGGGCGGAAAGGTCTATTACGACCTCCTGGCCGAGCAGACCAGCAAAAAGATCATCGATACCGCACTCGTCCGGATCGAGCAGCTCTACCCCACGCCGGTCGCGGAGCTCGGGGAGGTCCTGAGCACCTACCCGAACCTCGCCGACGTGGTCTGGGTGCAGGAGGAGCCGGCCAATCAGGGCGCCTACCCGCACATGGCCATCCACCTGCCCGACGCCTTGCCGGCGGGGCTGCGGTTGCGCCGGGTATCGCGTAAGGCGTCGGCCGCTCCGGCGTCCGGCTCCTCCTCCGTGCACGAGAAGGAACAGAAAGCGCTGATCGAGGCTGCGTTCACCGCGTAAGAACGCCCGAAACGAGGCTGGGACTTGGAAACCGGAGCTGACGGTGTACTTCACCGACAGGGGTATTGAGGAGCTGTCGGCGCGTCGCGGGGAGGAGACCGTGACGCTCGACTGGCTCGCTGACGAGTTGCGTGCGTTCGTCGACC
Organism: Protofrankia sp. CiP3; assembly: GCF_917627345.1. NCBI lineage: Bacteria > Bacillati > Actinomycetota > Actinomycetes > Frankiales > Frankiaceae > Protofrankia > Protofrankia sp. CiP3. Next base: position 34,117 of record NZ_CAKJTM010000057.1, read on the forward strand.
TGCATCCCCAGTACGAGGACGCGGTCGAGGAACTGGCCACCTATCTGGCCCGTCTCGACGACCCGGACAAC
>NZ_CAKJTM010000058.1:0-9553 GCF_917627345.1 Protofrankia sp. CiP3
CCGAACGGCAGACGCCCGGTTGCGGCGAACGTGACGGTGCTCGCCCACGCGAAAACGTCGGCGCTCGGCCCGACCTCCTCTGCGGAGGCTTGCTCGGGAGCCATGAAACCCGCGCTGCCGATTAACAGCCCGCTGTGGGTGATCGCCGTGCTGTCGGCGGCCTGGGCGATCCCGAAATCCAGCACACGGGGACCATCCGCGGCGAGGACGACATTCGCGGGCTTAAGATCTCGATGGATCACACCAGCGTCATGAATCGAGGTAAGCGCCTCGGCCAGCCCCGCGGCGAAAGCCCACAAGGCCGCATCTGTCAGCGGCCCGTGGTGGGCGACGTGCTGCTGCAAAGTCGGTCCGGGGATGTACACACTGGCAATCCAGGGCTCATCCGCGTCCGGGTCGGAGTCCAGCACCCGGCACGTCCGGAGGCCACCCACCCGGCGAGCAAGCTCAACCTCTCGGCGAAACCGCGCCCGAAAGGCTGGATCCTCCGCCAACTCAGGGCGGATGACCTTCAACGCGGCCCGGTGTCCGTCCCGCTCCGCGAGGAAGACAACACCCATCCCCCCGCCGCCAAGCCGGCTCAGGACTTGCCATCCGCGATAGCCGGTTGACGTGGCCTCCACACTTACCATCGCACATCCCCCCGAGTCCGTTGACACGCAGATCATGTCAGCCTGCATGCGAAGGATGCCCCGTGGCATATCCCGGTAGTGGTCGACTGCGAGAGCAGGTGTGCAGGCGGTCACTTTCGAGGCTGTGCTGGAAGCGGCCGAGGCCATTGGTTGATCAGGTGCACTGACGACGACGGCAGACACCTGCGAGCAAGAACAGACAACGGACCGACATTGCGCACATCCGACAGACAACCAGGGTCGACGAAGGGCGGATGACCGCGCCTGCAATTCGGAGGGATCGGCCAGATGGCGGAGGCCCGGTGTTCGTGCCATTCGCGTGCCAGTAGCACCGGTCAGCATCCGGTCCCACCGGTCGGCAACGGCGGGTACCGAACCACCGCTGACCTGGGCCGGAACGAGAGAACCCAGGTCAGCTCCGGTAACCGCACATGTTTCCCAAGCTTGTAGCGTGGACTGGGTCGGCACTCGCTCCGATCCGTCCCGGTGTACCCATTGCTGTACCCGAGCCGGCGGACGTCGGTGGACGAGTACGAACACCGGTGGATGGTGGGCCCAGGTCAGGCCGACACGGCGGATGTCCACGGACATCAACGGACAAACCGCTCTTTCCTCTTAATCTGTGGGTTCGGGGTTCAAGTCCCTGGCGGCGCACCAAGATCGCCTGCAGCACAGGCACTTCTCGCCACTTGATCGGGCCTCCGAGGCACTGGACCCCGCGTTTACCCCACGGTTTCGATCCTTGTCGTCGTCGGTCGATGTTCCTCGATGGCGCGCGTCAGCGGATCCGGCGGGGTCACCGGCACCGATTTTGTGATCCCCGTTGCCCTTTGGGAGACCGGGGTTCCACCTCCCGATACAGGCCGAGGCGCGGACAGCGGGTGGCGCTCTGCCGGCGCCCGGATTGTCCCGTCCCGGATGCTTGTGACGGCTTGCGGGCCTGGGGCGGTGGTGACGGAGAGCCTCAACTCTGGACGTGGCCGTGGGTCCGGTCGAGGGGAGTGAGTTTGTCGAGTTGGATTCGGCCGATGGTCGGCACGATATGCGTGTCGACGAGCCTGCGGTGGGTTCGCAACGTCGCGGGTCGCGTCCCATCGCCACGCTTGATCTCCAGCCATTCACCGAGGCGGGCGTGCGCGTCGCCGTACCCGGGACCACAAGGTTGATGTCGCCTCGCGCGGTGTGCACGGCAACGCGTCGCGGGGCGGCGCTGAACTGCGTGTCGGTATCGCCGCTGTCCGAGGTGGCATCGACGGTTGCCGAGCGCGGCCCGGTCAGCGTGAGGTCGCCGGAGGTGGACTGTACCTGCGGTCGCCCGCTCATGTCGGTGGCTGTGATGTCGACCCGGCGGAGACCAGCAGGAGGTCTCCGCGGACGGTTCAGCAACGGCCAATCAGATGATCCATCAGATCGGCGGTTGTCGAGGCTCCGGCTCTGCGCAGCGCAGCGATCGTCGAGGTGTCTGTGGCGCCCGTCAGTGACGCGACCGCCGTCCGGTGCGCGGCAAGCATGTGCGGCTCGTACTCGGCAACGAGCCGGCCGAGCAGCTCGTCGGGAGTGAGCACCTCGACGCCGGCCGCGGCGGCGGCGTCGGCCGGGAAGTCCTTGATGTTCCAGGTGCAGAGGACAGTTGCGGCAGCGGTGACGGCTGCGGCGAGGACGTGGCGATCGTCGTCGTCTGGCAGCCACACATCGGCCAGCGCCCGGAAGTCCTCCTCGGAGGTTCGACCTCGGCAAGCGGGAACGCGCGGTTCATCGCTGTCACCAGCCGTCGGGCAGCCGCGCGGTCAAAGCCGTTCACGTTCAGCATGAGGTGTTCGGTGGTCTCATCGAGGATCGCGGCGCTCCAGGTGATGGCGATGATCTCCTGGTCGGCGGCGTAGAGGAGGTAGTCGCGCAGGACACGGGAGTAGAGCACGTTCGCGTCGGCGAGAACGATCCGGATCAGGTCGGTCTCGCCGACGGCGGCGCTCATTCGGTCAGGCCGAGGTCGTTCTGCACGGCCGCCAGGTCGGTGAGTGCCTCGCGCCGCCGCGGACGCTCGGTTTCCAGGAACGCCCGGATCGACGAGACGCGCACGCGGTGGTGCGTGCCGACCTTGCGGTACTCCAGCAGGCCGCGGTCCATGAGCTTGCGGACCTGGGGACGTGATATCCCCAGCAGCACCGCTGCCTCGGTGGGAGTCACCTCGGCGGTGCGGGAGGCCATGACGATCTCCCCGCCTCGTGCCGTGGCGTCGATCAGCCGGGAGACCAGTTCGGCGGTCTCGCGCGAGAGCGCGACTCTCACCTGGTCGCCAGGCGTCGCCAGCGCGTGGTGAAGAGCCTCGGCGTCGCGCAGCAGCAGCTCGGTCACGGCAGGACTCCCATCTGCTCCAAGTGAACCAACTGCAGCAACCGTAACACGGCTCGTGTGCAGCGGCCGGGCTCCGCACCCGGCAGGGAGACGGACCACCTCGGACCCCTCGGCGAGAGTCTCTGTAGCCAGGCCGGTCACGACCGCCTCTGCGCGGAGCCGGGTGACCAGGGCACGCGCCGTGGTCGTGCCGATGTGGAGCCGCTCGCGGAGAGTCTCCGCGGAGATCGGACGGCTGTGGGTCTGCCAGCGCTCGACAACTGGCCGGCGCTGCCGCGGCCCCGAGAACGGCCCAGACGTCCGAAATCACCGTGGTCACCTGCCAGGACCTCTTCGACTTCCTGCGAGACGAGGCAGCACCGTGCTGGCTCCCGGGCTGTCGTTCGAGGGCACGTCGTACTGCTCGCAGAGCCGGCACGTCTGGTGAGGGTCGTACACCGGACCGGGTTGCAATCCGTATGCGTGCTTTGACCGACTTTGGCATCACGACATGAGTCAGGGGTTATGCTGGCAACATGGCGTGGGACGTCATCCTCCTCGAACCGGTCGAGTCCTGGTTCCTGAAACTCTGTGAATCCGACACGGACACAGCAGCGTTGATCGTGCAGGCAATCGACAGGCTTGCCGCCGTAGGACCCACGCTGGGCAGGCCGCTCGTGGACACCATTGGGCACAGCGAACTTCGCAACCTAAAGGAGCTGCGGCCTGGTTCCCGGGGGCGGTCGGAGATCCGGATGCTCTTCGTTTTCGACCCGGACCGCGCGGCGATCTTTCTTGTCGCAGGCGACAAGGCCGGGCGCTGGTCTCACTGGTACGAGGAAGCCATCCCATTGGCCGAGGCCCGATACGCCGACTATCGGGCGAAAAAGGACAAGGAGGCAGGCCCGTGAGTACTGGAAGACGCTGGGATGAAGTCAAGGCTGAAGCGCACCGTCGTCACCCTGAACTGGCTGATCCCGAACGGCAGGCCAGGGCCCGCGCCGAACTCGACGCGTACGTCGCCGGTCACCACCTCAAAGAGCTCCGTCAGGCCATCGGCAGGACACAGTCCGAGGTCGCCCAGATCCTTGGCGTATCCCAGTCCCGGATCTCCCAGATCGAGAACGGCGACATCGAGGCCATGGAACTGGAGACCCTCCGTGCCTACGCCGCGGCACTTGGCGGGCATCTCGACGTCACCATCAGCGTGGGCCCGCACTCGGTGAAGGTCGCATAGGCCGGGTCGAGGATCGGCTGAGATAGTAGGCTTGGTCGGACCGGGACTGGGCGAACGTTTATGGAAGGCCGTCGTCTTGGTCGAGATCCCGAGTGAGCCGTTCGCGTACCAGTAGCAGCAGTCAGCAGCCGACCCCGCTGGTCGGCGCTAGCGAGGAGCAGCGGCAACCGCGGCACAGGTTTCCCAAGCTTGTAGCGTGGACAGGGTCGGCACTCGCTTCGATCCGTTTGATCTGCGGCTTCGGGGTTCAAGTCCCTGGCGGCGCACCCACACTCCACATGCTTGCTGAGCAGCGGGCAGCTTCGTTGCGGTTCGTTACGGGCTGCCGCTTTGTTCGGTGACGGCTGGCGATGTCAGGCGACGATGTAGCTCGAGTCGTCGAACTCGGCCGTGACCTTCAACCGTCCGCCAAGTGCCTCGACGTAGGCGCGCAGGACTGACACCGACACCACGTCCAGCTTTCCGCGTTCCACGTCGGAGATGCGGGGGCCGGATACACCCATGGTTTCGGCGACCTCGCGTTGAGTTAGAGCACGGCTGCGTCGGACCTCGGCCAGCCGGTAGGCGTGGATCTCGTCATCGAGGCGGCGCTGCCCGGCCTCGCGGTCGGCATCGGTCCGTACCGGATAGCCGGCGGCGACACGTGCCTGCTCGGCCTGGCGTTTGACGTCGTCCCATCGCATCGTTGTCATCGGTAGTCCCTCCTCTCGATCTCGGCAAGATGAAGGTCATAGCGTTCATCCGCTGCGGATATCGCGGTCTCATACCAGCGCTGCCAATTGCCCGACTTATCCCCGGTTACCAGCAGCACCGCTCGGCGGACCGGGTCGAAGGCGAACAGGATTCGGATCTCGCTCGTGCCTGCCGAACCTGGCCGTAGCTCCTTCATGTTGTGGTGACGTGAGCCCTTGATCCGGTCGACCAGCGGCCGGCCGAGGGTTGGACCGACGGTTGCCAGTCGGTCGATGGCGTCCTCGACGAGGTCGGCCGACTGGGGGTCGTTCTTGGTCAGGTCGACGAACCACTCGGCGACCTCCTCTACCAAGAGGACTTCCCAGCTCTGCACAGGAGCATCTTAACTCAGGGGTTAAGCTCTTGTGGGGCTGCTCTGGCGGAGTCGACGGTCGGGCTTCCAGTGGAGGGTCCGACAGCAACCGCTGACAGCAACGTGAGCGGACGTCGGCGGACGACAACGAACGACGGAGGCCCGCCGACTCAAGCTGATGAACGTCGGCGAACCTCCATAAACATCACAAACGTGACTCTTGGGGGGGTTTGATCCCGATATGCGGCTCTATCGGCAGTTTTGTCGTTCCTGATCATCCCTGGAGGGATTGAAACCTCGGCCTCGGTCTTGCATGGCCGGCGTTTGCACAGGTTCCTGATCATCCCTGGAGGGATTGAAACGCTGGCCACCGCCCGGTGGCCTCATGGTGGCGCAGCGTTCCTGATCATCCCTGGAGGGATTGAAACCTCTCCGCGCCGCCTGCCTGCCGGACCGCGTCCGCGTTCCTGATCATCCCTGGAGGGATTGAAACACCTCGCCCGGGACGACGCCCGGCGGGTCGCCGGCCGTTCCTGATCATCCCTGGAGGGATTGAAACCCGCACGCAGGGCCCCCGGCCACGCGAGACCGCACGAGTTCCTGATCATCCCTGGAGGGATTGAAACGTGTGGAGGTGGAGATCGACCGCTACCTGTGCAGGCCGGTTCCTGATCATCCCTGGAGGGATTGAAACACAATGCCGACGGCCGGTTCACTCCCGGCCGGGCCGTTCCTGATCATCCCTGGAGGGGTTGAAACTCTGGAACGGAAGCAGCGGATTTCAGGTCCGCTGTCCACGGAACTGGGACCGCTCCAGCCCTCGGTGACCCCGCATCCGACGCGGTGGCGCTACGGGGAACGGAAGAAGGCATCGGTGACAACCTCGCCGTCCGAACCCGGCTCACCCTCACCTACCTGTCCGGGCTCCAAGGCGTCCCCGGTGTCGATGTCCGCCTGCACACCACGGCCCTGTATAACTCGATCTACCGGTTCGACGGCGACATGCTCGTCAACACCCACGTCTGCTGCAGACGCAGCGGCGAGGACGCGGCGGGCAGCATCGGCGGGGCTTGCGCGGATCTCGCATTCCCAGAGCCGCACGACGGTCCAGCCGGCTTGCCGAGCCAGCTCCGAGGCACGTGCATCCCGTTCGCGGTTGCGTTGCATCTTCGCAGCCCAGAGCGGCGCGTTCGGGCCGTTGAACGTCGTGCGGCCGTGTACCGGGCAGCCGTGCCAGAAGTCGCCGTCCACCCATACAGCGATCCTCCGGCTCGAAAGTACAAGGTCAGGATTGCAGCCGGAGGCGAGGGTGGGGTGGAGCCGGAACCGGGCGCCAGCGGCGTGCAGCGCACTGCGTAGCAGCAGCTCCGGTTCGGTGTCGTTGTTGCGCCGGCCCCGCAGGCCCGTGGCTGCTGGCGTCGAGACCCACCTTTCGGACACCCGGTCATCCTTCCATCGGGCATCTGTGCTGGCCTGTCGGACCCGTCGGCTACGTTCCTTCTCAGAGGAGGTCGCCATGGAGAACACGGAGGATGCTGCCCCTGCTGGGCAGGCACAGCCGGACGTCGTGGCCAGGGCTGGTCACGGCGTCGTCGGAACCGGCTCGTTCAGCGCTGTCGATCTCTTCGCCGGTGCGGGCGGTGCATCCGCAGGCCTGGTCGCTGCTGGGGCGGACCTGCGGCTTGCCGCCGAGATCGACGCTGAGTATGCGTCGACCCATCTGGCGAACCTGCCGGCCGAGGTGCTGGTGGGCGACCTGCGTAACGTCGGCAGTGAGAAGATGGCTCATGCCGCCGGTGTCGTGCCTGGTGAGCTGTCTCTGCTGTTCGCGGGTCCGCCGTGCCAGGGCTTCTCCATGATCGGCTCGCGGGTCGTGTGGGATGAACGTAACAACCTCTTCCGGGAGGTTCTGCGGACCGCGAAGGACCTGCGGCCGAAGTGCGTGGTCATCGAGAACGTTCCCGGGCTGATCACGCTCGCGGGCGGGGCTTATCTGCGCTCGATCCTGGGGGGCCTGTGCGAGGTCGGGTATGCGGGTGCGTGTGCCGAGCTGCTGGCAGCTCAGTACGGTGCGCCGCAAATGCGGTGGCGGCTGGTCATCGTCGCGTGGCGGAAGGACCTCGATATTTCTGCCGGGTACGGCTTCCCGGCTCCAACTCATGGCGGGGAGATCGGTGATCTGCTCCCGAACTGCACCATCACCGCGTCGCAGTCCGCGGGCTTTCTGACCACCTATGACGCCATCGCCGATCTGCCCACAGTCGAGGCCGGGCAGCAGAACGACCAGTATGTCGGGCCGCCGACGACCGCCTACCAGCAGCAGATGCGCGCTGGTCTGGCCGGTGAGCTGTGGAACCACTACGCGGCCAAGCTGTCCGAGTCGAACCTGGCCCGGATCGCCCACCTCAAGCCAGGTGAGGACTGGCGTGACCTTCCGTTTGAGCTGCTGCCATCCGGGATGCAGCGGGCGCTGCGCAAAGACCACACCCGCCGGTACCGGCGGATGTCGTGGGATGGCGTTCCGCGGACCATCGTGACTCGCTTTCGTGACCCGAAGACCGGCGAGTACACCCACCCGGAGCAGGACCGCACCATCACGATCCGGGAGGCGGCCAGGATTCAGGGCTTTCCCGACAGCTTCGTGTTCCACGGCAGCCGTTCCAGCCAGTACGACCAAGTCGGCAACGCCGTTCCGGTCCAGCTGGCCAGGAACATTGCCGAGGAGGTCGGCCGTTGCCTCGATGGCCGGCCCACGCATCGGCTCAACAGCCCGTTCCGGCGGCGGCCGGTGGCCTTCCTCGGCCCGCAGGGAGACCTGCTCCCGACGTTGACGGACAGCGCCGCATGACGGCCGAGTTGTTCTACCCGCTGACGTCGGCCCCCAGCAGGCGCCCTCACCTGGCCGAGTGGCACGGCCACCGGGTCTTCCCGATTGTGGCCGCGCACCGGGCAGCTCTCCAGGACCAACGGCAAGGCCGCTGCCCTTTTCTGTCCGATGTCCTGGGAAGCCAGCAGGCGTGCGTGAAGCTGGAGAACAGCCGGGGCGTCTGCTCGATCAGCGCGGAAAGCAACGGCCACCGGCAGGACTGGCTGGTCTGCCCGTACCGGGCGCTGGATGACAGGTTGGTGGAGACCATGACACGGCGGCTGTTCTCCGTCTTAGGATCTGTAATGAATTAACAAATGCATCCTCGGGAGCATCTTCGCAGGTCGTGGGCCTGCAGAAGGCTCAAAATGAACAAGTTATTTCATTACGAATTCTTAGACGGGCAGCCAGTCGCCATCCAGCCGGTCCTGACGCTCTCGGAGGACCGGGTCAAGGAGATCCTCGTGGACGGCAGTGGGACACGGGTCTTCTGCTACTTCCAGGAGAAGCTCGGCGGGGAGATCGGCCTTTCCCGGACCGACGCCTCACCGGAGCTGTCGTTCGATATCACGCTTGTCGAGCTCCTGCTGTCCGAGGACGGCAGCCGGGTCCGTCTCGGGTGCTACGGTGTGATCGAGCTTCAGACCACCGACACCCATGGCAGCTACAAGCATGCGGTTTCCGCGTTGCGTGGCGCGCTTGACCTGCACCCGGGGGACTTCCCCGGTCAGGTCGCCGCGAACCAGGAGTGGGCAGGCCGGAAGGTCGAAGGCCCGAACATCTCCAACGTTTTCAAACGGACCTTCTACCAGGTCGCCTTCAAGTTCCAGGTAACGAAAAGGGACACCTCGGTCGGCTGCGTACTCGCCATCCCCCAGCCGGTCTGGGACTCCTGGCAGCCCTTCCTCGGTAGGCCGGACCTGCACCGTCAGGCCGACGGCACGTGGCGCCTCCTTGACGATCAGAGCACCGCGCCGGCGGGCTGGATCTACGTTTTCGACATCGCCGAGAAGCCGGCCGGCAATGGCAGGCCCGCGCCGGTCGAGGTCAAGTTAGTGATCGGGACCGACGCGGCGACACTCAGCCGCGCCGCACTCGACGTCGCCCCAGCAAAGGCGATCGAGAACTCAGCCGGCCACGACGCTGTTCTTGTATCCCTGAACGGCAGGCTCCGCAAGTACCTGCCCGGCCTTGAGCGAGCCGCGTCGTAGATTTGTAGCGAATTGGGTCGACCCACCGACAGTCCGCGGCCGGTATCCGCGACGAAAAGTGTGGCGTGTTGGTTCCGAGCGCGGAAAAAGCCGACCGCTTCAGAAAACGATCAAGAATTCGTGAAGGGCAATGGCCGGTCAGGCGATCTGGCGGAGATCGTTTCCATAGTCGAAGATGATCAGCATGCGAGCACTCAGCGCTCGGGCATACCGGCTTAGAGTGACCGG
>NZ_CAKJTM010000058.1:9763-12095 GCF_917627345.1 Protofrankia sp. CiP3
GGTACGCACCCCAGCCCCGCTCCTTGATCCACGCCCCTATTGCCGGGCGTTCTTAGCGTAGCGACCTCGTTGGCGTCGAGATCACCGTTCTCGATCTGGCTCACCCGGCCCGGGGAGACGCCCATCAGGTCGGCCACCTGACGCTGGGTTAGCCCCAGTCGCTTGCGCTCCTCGGCCAGATGGAATGCACTAACCCATGCCTCGGTGCGCGCCCGCTCAGCGGTTAGCGCATCCCCTCCGAGGTCAGCCATCTGTCATACGCGATCTCGGCTGCGGGGATCGCCGTCCTGTACCGTCGCGACCAGTCGCCAGCCTTGTTGCCAGCGACCAGCAGTACCGCCCGCGACCAGGGGTTGAAGACAAAGATCACCCGTATCGCAACATCACGGCCCGACCGTGGACGCAGCTCCTTGAGATCTTGACTGTCGACTCACGCAGCGTGTCGACCAGCGGACGCCCGAGCCCAGGTCCGCTCTCGGCGAGCATGTCGATCGCCACGTTGACCGACCGATAGGCGTCCGGATCTGTCTGGCGCAACGCGCGCAGCCACTCCCGTACTTCGGGTGCGACCTTGACCGTCCACCGATGAGGCGGCTCTGCCGACATGTCGCCGAACGTAGGCGGCTGAAACGCCTGTTTCCTCCGTTGTTGGCAGTTACCGGAAGATCCTCGGGCGGTCCCGCGTCGCGTCCGGGTGCTTTCCGGACGGGTTGACCGCGCTGGCTGCGTACGCCAAACTGCAAATGGTTGCTGAAACTAGTTACATTTCCGGTAGCGACGGAAGTTACATTGCCGGTAGCGGCGGATGTGCCGCAGATGTGTGCCGCTGTGGTTGCTCCAGGCCGGCCGAGCATTTCCCGTCGGCTGTGACGCCCCTGTGGGGCGCCGTCGGGGCGCCGCCGGAATGAGCGCACGGGCCTGTCGGTCGCTCGACCGCCAGTTCCGAGAGAGCAGAGACACAGAGGGCAGAGGAGGAAGGATCAACATGGTTGAGAACGTGGTCGTCATCGGTGCCGGCGTCTACGGCGCGGCGGTGAGTGCCTCGCTGGCACGGCGGGGTGCCCGCGTCATCGTTGTGGACGCCGGTGTCCCAGCGGGCGGCACCTCCGGTTCGACCTTCTCGTGGACCAACGCCTCCAGCAAGCAACCGCGCTCTTACCATGATCTCGGCGTCGCGGGTATGGCGGCTCACCAGAAACTGGCGGCCGAGGTGCCCCACAGCGACTGGTACCACGAGGGCGGTAACCTACAGTGGGCAGCTGGCGACGAAGAGCGCGAGAAGCTGCGGAGGAAAGTCGCCGGTGTCCTCAGCTACGGATACGAGGCGCACTGGCTCAGCCGGGCCGAGGCACTGGATCTCGAACCGGACATCGATCCGGCCGAACTACCGGCGGACGAGATCGTCCATTTCCCGCGCGAGGGATGGGTCGAGCCGGCCGGCCTGATCGGTCACCTGCTCTCCAGCGCGGTCTCCCAGGGCGCTGAGCTGGTGACCAATGATGCGGTCATCGGCCTGGAGGTCACGGCTGGAACGGTGCGTGGAGTCCGGCTCGCCTCGGGGCGGCGGCTCTGCGCGGACGCGGTCGTGAACTGCGCGGGGCCGCAGGCCAGCATGATCGCCAGGTTCGCCGGTCTGGATCTGCCGATGCGCAACACCCGCGGTGTGCTTGTCTACACCTCCCCGGTCACGGTCCCGGTGTCCCATGTCATCCATGCACCCCGCGTCCACCTGCGTCCGGACGGGGCCGGCGGGCTGCTGCTGCACACCCCCGCGATCGACGGTGCCGTGCGGGTGTCCGAGAGCGGCGAGATCAGTGCCGACCGGTCGGCGGTCGAGGACATACTCGAGGCGAGCCGTGCGCTCTACCCGAAGACGCGGGCCGCGGCCGTGGAAAGCGTCCGGATCGCTGAACGTCCTATTCCCGGGGACGGCTTACCGGTGCTGGGGCGGGCGGTCGAGCTGCCCAACTTCTACTTCGCCGTCTCGCACAGCGGCGCGACCCTGAGCGTGCACGCGGGTGACCTGGTCGCGGCAGAGGTGCTCGGGGAGGACCGAGGCGACGCCCTGGCTGCCTTCCGGTTCGAGCGGTTCCGCCCGGCGAGCAGGTAAGGGAGGAACGGTGCGCACGGTTGTCATGCACAGCTGCGACCTGGTCGACGGCCGGGGCGGGGAGCCACGGCGCGACGTCGACATCGTCCACACCTCGGCAGGCGAACGGGCTGAAGATCGCGGTACTGGGCCGGCATATCGCGGTGTCGGCCTTCGACCGGGACGCTGTCGAGCAGGCACTTGCGGACGCCGGGCTGACCGGCAGGCTGTCGGTCGAGGACG
>NZ_CAKJTM010000058.1:12780-32733 GCF_917627345.1 Protofrankia sp. CiP3
CCTGGCGCCCCGGCGTGGCCGCGTCGTCCCGGGCGCCCTTGCCGACTTGGTGGTGACAGACCCGGCGGAGCTCGACAAGGTGGGTACCGTCATGCTCGGCGGCGAGATCGTCGTCCGGCACGGTCGGCGTGTCACCCCTGACCGGGCCGGCGCCCGAACCGCGTGGCGTGACCTTGGCGTGACCTTGGAGAGACGTGGAGCGACCATGGTGAAGCGGGTCACCATCGGTGACGTCGCCGCGCATGCCGGAGTGTCCACGGCCACGGTCTCCCGGGTCCTCAACGGCGGGGCCGTCACCGAGGCGACGGCCATCAGGGTGCGGGAGGCGGTCACTCGTCTCGAATACACCCCCAACGCGCTCACCAGGAGTATTTTCGCCGGACGCTCCAGCACGATCGGAGTTGTCATCCGCGACCTGAGCAGCCCCTTCTACCTTGATCTGATCCGTGGCATCGACGACGTGGCCGCCGCTAACGACAGCCTCGTCATGTTCGCCAACACGTTTCGTCAGATCGATCATGAGATCGCCCTGGTCCGGATGATGGACGAACACCGGGTGCGTGGACTGATCGTGACGACCGGCGAGGGGACCGACAGCCGTACCCGCCACATGGCCGAGAACGGCACGCCATGCGTGATCGTCGCGCGCATCGTGCGGGACCCACCGCAGGGCATGCACTCGATCAGTCTGAACAACGTCGGGGCCGGTCGTCTGATGGCCGTGCATCTGGCCGAGTGCGGGCGGTCGTCCGTCGGTGTTGTCACCTCCGGGGGCCGCCCGTCCCAGATCGAGCGCACGGCGGGGCTGCGGCAGGCTTTCACTGATTTCGATCTGCCCCTGCCCCTGCCCCAGGACGCGGTGACCGTAGCGGAGACGGCGAAGGAGGTCGACCGCGCCGTCGGTACGCTCCTCGCGCGTGCACATGATCGAAAAAGGCCGTTGGACGCGATCGCCTGCACCACCGGGCGCCTGACCATCGCTGTCCATGCGGCGTTGACCGCTCGAGGCCTCGCCATTCCCGACGACATCGCGTTCCTGACCATGGATGACTTTCCCTGGGCCACCGCGCTCGGGATCACCGTGATCACCCAGCCCTCGTACCAGATGGGCCGACGGGCGGCCGAACTTGTCGTTGAGCACCCCGGTGAGCCGGTCAGCATCGTTTTCGAACCGACGCTGGTCGCCCGCGGCTCCGCCGGTGAGAAACGCGGGCCGTGATCTGACGCGCGGCGCTGACCTCTCCGGTCCAGCCATGGGGCCCGAGCCGTCGGCTCTTTGGAACGACACTCTCGCTGGCTGTCTCCGGCTGAGGCTGACGTTGTCACCGAGGCGGGTGTCTGGCACTCAATACGGTGCCGCGAGCCCAGGAAACATCGGGAAATGCTTCAGGTTACGGGTCCACAGATCGGCGTCCAGGTGCTGTGCTGTCGCGGCGATGACGTAATCGACAGGGTCGACACCGGGATGGGAACGCAGGTAGCGATTGGCGAGCATACCGGCACGTTCGGTCATGGAGTCATCGACTCCGACCATGTCGAGACTGTCCAGCAGGCGGTGCGTCGCATGTTCCTCGCCCGCCCGCATCCCCGCCAATATCTCGACCTTCGTCAGGACTGAGGCGACCAGGCGTTCCCCCGCCTGCGCGGCCTGGCGCAGCGCGCCGCGCGCACCCTGGTCGCCACGGAGATGGTCGATGAGCACCGAGGTGTCGACGACGATTGCCATCAGTCGGCGAGGCGGTGTGCCATCCCGCGCCGCAGCCCTTCTACGTAGCTCACCCCGTCGTCCACGCGGCCCGTCCAGCTCCCGAAGCTGGCGTCCAGAGCGCGCACCGTTTCCTCCGGGCGGCTCGAACCGTACACCCGGTCCACCGCGCGGCGCACAAGCTCGGCGAGGCCGAGCCCGCTGCGCCGGGACTCGGCCCGCAGCCGCTCGTACTGCTCGTCGGCCAGAGTGATCTGTGTACGGTGCGCCATGATGTAAACCTACATCGTTTGACGGCACAGGTGGCGCTGCTCGGGGGCAGGATGGAGCTGGGTGAGCCGATTTCCGAGGGCACACCAGACATCCCCGACTCGATGACGTCACGGTCGCCCAGGCTGTCTACGCTAACGGCCGTGATCTCTTCCTCTCCAGTCACAGTCCCGCCCGCTGATCTCGCAGAGCTTGCCCGCGCCGCGGCCGGTTGTCAGGCGCTGTCCCGCGCACGGCGGCTCGCTGCCTGGGTCGGCCCTGGTCGTCCCGTGACAGCGAAGGAGGTGCTCCGGCCGGTCGATGTCGAGGCTGCCGCGGCCGGCGCGGGCCTGCCCGCTCCGGGAAAGGTACGCACAGCGGCCGACGTCCCAGAGTTACACCTTGCATGGCTGGCCGCGCGGTCGGCCCGCTGGCTGGTCATCGGCGGCGGTCGCGCGGTGGGCACCTGCCCTGCGGATTCCCCCGCCGAAAGCACGGACACCGCGGCCACGGACACTGCGGCCACGGACACTGCGGTCTCTCCGGGCACGGACGGGACCGACACCGATGCCAGCATGCTGAACACCTGGGTCACGGCGTTGGAGGAGGTCTGCCGGAGCCAGTCGCGCGACCGGAACCGGGCCGGGGTGCTGCTTGCCTGTCATCTGCTCCTGTCGATCCTGAGTGAACAGCCGAGCCTGCGTCAGGACGAGGTGGCCAAGCGACTCCGTGACCGGCTCTACGACCTTGACTGGATGTCCAGCTCGCTCGTACTCGGTTCGTTCAGCGGCAGCATGGGGCGGTTTGACAGCGTGCTGCGGCTGCTGGAGTCGTTCGCGGCAGTGGACAGCGGGGCCGACCGCGTCGCGCTCACGCCGCTGGGCCGTTGGCTTCACGAGGTCGTGCGCGCGTCTCAGGTGACGCCCTCGCTGCCGGCAGCCGAACTCGTCGCCCGCCTCGTCGCGACCGACAGCAGCGAGCAGGTCGACATGCTGCTCGCTCAGTGGACAGGCGAGCGCGACAGCATCGGGCTGCTCACCGAGCTACTGCGAGCAGCCGCCGACGCGGGGCCTGCCGCCCGCGGGGTTGTGGTGGAGGCTGTCATCTGTCACGGGCCCGAGATGCTACCCGCGATGATGGCTGTCCGGGACCTGCCGACGCTCGCGCCGCACGCGGTCGACGCCCTTTTCGCCCACGGGCTGGGCGCTGAACCCGACGCCACGCAGACCCGCTGGCTGCGCACCGAGTTCTTGCTCGCCATCCTGCACCGCCACGGCACACAGGCCGTTCTCGACGAGGTCACCATGGTCGGTGGCCTGGCCAGAGCCGTCGGCGGCGGGCACCCGGACGAACCCGAGCTGCGCGAGGCCATCCACGCGGTTCTCGAGGCCGGCGGGCGGCCCCGTGCCCTCCGGCTGAAGGTCGAGCTGGACGGCTGGCGGCCACGAGCATGGCGCAGGGTGCGGATCCCGGCCGCCGCGAGCCTTGCCGACCTGCACCTGGTCATTCAGGCCCTGTTCGGCTGGGACGGAGACCATCTCCACGCTTTCACCGCCGAGAACGGGCTGAGGTTCGGCGACATCGACGAAGCCGAGGACGAGCACAGCAGCTCGCTCTACCGCGTGCTGCCGCGGGTGGGCTCCCGGCTGGACTATCTCTACGATTTCGGCGCATCCTGGAAGCACACCGTAACGTTGGAGGGCTTCGACTTTAACGAGGCCGCGGACGCCGTCGAAGCCGGGCCGCTCCGCATCGTCTGCTTGGCTGGGAAAGGTGACGCACCGGTCGAGTACTGGAACCCGGAGGACTCGGAGCCCGGCTCGGTGCCGTTCGACAGCGAGGAGATCAACAAGCGCCTCGCCGAACTCGTTCCGGAGCAGGATGACGTCGGGACCGACGACGCGGCCACCGTAGATCTCGCGCCTGCCAGCCCGGTCGCGCCGAGATAGCGGCGGATCTCCCGGCCCGTGGGAAGATCCACGCGCATGCGGAGGCAGCCTGCCCATCGCCGGCCTGCGCGGTCAGTAGGCCGCAAAGCTCAGGCTCAATGAGTATTGGGGGCGTCGCCAGGATCGCCTTCAGCCGCTGGGGTCATCCCTGGATGCGCGCCGTACCGGTGTCGTCCCCGCACGCGCGGGGTTGTGTCCTGGATGCTGCCCTCTGACCGATAGGACGGAGTCTGATGCATGCGGGCTTGGGCGTCGTGTGGGGAAAATCCAAGGCGCAGAACTCAGCTCACCTCCTACTTGGGCACCTGCTCGATACCGCGGCGGTCGGCGAGCTGGTGTGGGACCGGTTCCTGTCCTCGGCGGTGAAAGACCGGCTGGATGCCCATAGCGGCGGCCGGGGACGGCTGTTCTTCTCCCTGCTGTGTGGGCTGCACGACGTCGGTAAGGCGACACCGGCGTTCCAGATGAAAGACGAGGCCTTGGCGGAGCGGGTCCGCGTTGCGGGGCTTGACTGGCGTCGCCTGACCCGCAATCAGAGCCGGCAATGGCATCACGCCCGAGCCGGCGCTGTGATCATGCGGATGTACGCCAAAGAGGCTGGCTGGCCGCGGGAGACGCGGAACTGGGTATGGCCACTGATCGCGGGCCATCACGGCATCGTCCCGGCGACCGCCACCCTTCAGCCTCCGACGCCGTCCGCGCATGGTGAAGGCCCGTGGCGGGAAGCGCAACGTGCCTTCGTGGCCATGGTCGCCCGCGAACTCGGCACCGATTTAACCTCGTTCGTGAATGTGAGCCGCCCGCGACGGGCTGGGCAGCTCGCCTTATCCGGTCTGATCATTATGGCGGACTGGATAGCGAGCGATGAGACGCACTTCGAGGGCCAGCCCAGCCTGGAAAAAATTTCATTGGAGGAATCGCGGCGGCGCGCGGAAACGGCGTGGACCAGCCTGGGCCTGCGGGGTGGCTGGCGCTCCAGCCACCCCGCCCCGCGGACCGAGAAGGATCTGGTTCGTCTCCGGTTCGGGCGCAGCGCCCGGCCGACGCAGGCGGCCGCTGTCGCGCTCGCGGAGGAAATGCCGGCGCCAGGCCTTATGATCATCGAAGCGCCGATGGGTGAAGGGAAGACCGAGGCTGCGCTGGTCACGGCCGAGGTGATGGCCCGGCGGTTCGGCGCGGACGGTGTGTTCGTCGGTATGCCCACGCAGGCGACCAGCGATCCCATGTTCACCCGGGTTCTGGACTGGCTCACGAAGGTCGATCCGGAGGTGTCCATCGGTCTTCTCCACGGCCGGGCGCGTTTCAACAAAGAATGGGCCGCGCTCCGTCGTGAGGCCCGGTTCACCGGTATCGACGAGGGCCTCGACGAGTACGGCTTGCCTGACGATTTCGGCTGGGCGTCGGCGGGTAACGGCTCCGGTCCCGCAGCTGAGCCCTCTGCATCGGGCGAGGCTGCGCCCGACTGGTTCCTGGGCGGGAAACGTGGCCTGCTTACGCCGGTCACGGTCGGGACCGTCGACCAGCTTCTCTACGCGGCGACGCGGACCAAGCATGTCATGCTGCGCCATGCTGGCCTGGCGGGTCGGGTGGTGATTCTCGACGAGGTGCACGCCTACGACGTCTACATGGCGCAGTTCCTCTTCGAAGCGCTGCGCTGGCTGGCAGACGCTGGTGTGCCCGTCATTCTTCTCTCGGCGACCCTGCCGCCCGCCCTTCGCCTGCGCCTCATCGAGGCGTATGTGCAGGGCGTGACCCAAAACCCGGACCCCGAACTGGGCTCCATACCCGCGGCGAACGGATATCCGTGTCTGACCGCCGTCGCCGTAGGCAACGACGGCGGGCTCGACGCCCGCGTCACGTCGGGCGCATCCTGGCGGGACAGACCATCGGATGTCCGTGTGGAGATCCTGGCCGAGACGGTGGAATTCGCTCCCACAAGCATCGCGGACGCGGTCACCGCCGAGGTAGCTGACGGTGGACGGGCGTTGGTGGTCTGCAACACCGTGCGCCGGGCGCAGGACGTCTTCGATCTGCTCCGTCCCGTCTTCGGCGCCGACGTCGTTCTGCTGCACGCCCGGTTCGTCGCGGCCGCCCGAGCCGAGCGGGCGGAACGGATCGTCGACCAGCTCGGCCCACCGGGCCGATCCGGGGCCGCCGAGCGACCGCGTCGGCTGGTGGTCGTGGCGACGCAGGTTGCCGAGCAGTCGTTTGACGTTGATGCCGATCTGCTCGTCAGCGATCTTGCGCCCATCGACCTGCTGATCCAGCGTGTTGGACGTTTACATCGTCATGTCCGGCCGGACGTCGACCGGCCGCACCGCCTGCGCCAGCCTCGCCTGATCGTCAGCGGGCTGCGCCTGGACGCCGCCGGCTTGCCGTCCTGGCCGGCCGGAAGCCGGGCGGTCTACGGTGACCATCCGCTCGTCCGCGCGGCGGCGCTCGTCCTCGACGCCGCGGCCGGTCCCGGCTGGTCGATACCCGCCCAGGTCCCGGCACTCGTCGCCGACGGGTACGGCGAGCATCCGCTCGGCCCGCCGTCCTGGACCGCGACGGCTGAGCGGTACCGCCAGGACTGGCTGGACAAGGAAACTGAACGCGCCGCGAAGGCTGCGAACTATCTTCTCGCCGGGGTGGATGCGCTCGGCGCAAAGACCCTGGATGGCCTGCACGATCGGTCGGCCGCGCCCCGGGAGGACGACGAGAGGATCGCCGCGGTGGTTCGCGACGGTCCCGAGTCGGTCGAGGTGGTCCTGGTCCGGCGGGCGCCAGACGGGGGCTTGCGGACGCTGGCCGGCCGGCCGCTGGGGCCCAACGGCGAGGCGGTCAACGGCGACGACGCCCTGCTCGAGGAAGTTGTCGGCGCGACCATCCGGCTGCCGCCGATCGAAGCGATCACCACGGCCGCTCGTGCGGAGCTCGGCCCGCTCCCCGGCTGGTCCCGAGACGATCCGTGGCTGCGTCACGCCCGTGCGCTTGTGCTCGACGACAAACTGTCGGTGGCCTTTGGTAAATATCTGCTGACGTATGACAACGACCACGGTCTGCGGTATCAACGCCAGGGGGAGCGATGACCAGCTTCGACCTCGTCCACGAGCCGTGGATTCCAGTGATCCGTGACGGCCACCGCACCGACGTCAGTCTGGCCACCGCCTTCGCCGACGCCGCCGTGATCGACGGCCTGGCGGTCGACGACCCGCTGGAGGCCGTCGCTGTCCTCCGTCAGGTCCTGCTGCCCGTCATGCTGGACGCGCTGGGCGCGCCGCGTGACGACGACGAGTGGGCGGCGCGCTGGGAAACGGGGAGATTCACAGACGGAGACCCGATTGGCCGTTACCTCAGCGATCATGCCGCCCGGTTCGACGTGTTCCATCCCACACAGCCGTTCGGGCAGGTCGCCGGGCTGCGCACGGGAAAGGACGAGACAAAACCGATCTCACTGCTCATCCCTCGGCTCGCCGCGGGCAACAACGTCCCATTGTTCTCAGCCCGGACCGAGGATGACCCGCCAGCGCTCAGCCCAGCGCGGGCGGTCCGAGCGCTACTGGCCGTCCAGTGCTGGGACACCGCCGCCATCAAGTCGGGCGCGGCCGACGACAACAAGGTCAAGGCCGGGAAAACCACCGGCAACCCGACTGGTCCGGTCGGTCAGCTCGGCGTCGTCATCCCGATCGGGCTGACCCTCTTCCAGACCCTGCTGCTCAACACGCCCATACTGCCGGCGGGGCTGCGCCAGCGGGATGCTCCCTGGTGGCGGCGGGAGCCCCCCACCGGACGCTGGGCCTCCCGGTCCGCACAGGGCCTGCTGGACCTGCTCACCTGGCAGTCCCGCCGAGTCCGGCTCGTGCTCGACCACGACGACACAGCACCCACCGTGAGCCGGGTCGTCCTGACCGCCGGCGACCGGCTCGTACCGCTCCCACACGACCTCGAGCCCCACACCGCCTGGCGGCGGGTCGACAAGCCCAAGAAAGAAGACCCGCCGGTACGGCCGGCCCGCCACCAGCCGGGACGGTCCGCCTGGCGCGGTCTGGAGGCGCTGCTGGCCACGATCCCGACCAGCGGCGAGCGGATGACCGCGCCGTCGCTGCTCATCCAGCTGGGCCGGCTCCGCACGGACGACTACCTCGCCGACGACATCCCCCTTCAGGTACTTACCGTGGGGGTGAGCTACGGCAACCAGTCGGCGGTCATCGAGGACGTCATGGTCGATGGTGTCCCGCTACCGGTCGCCGCGCTCGCTGGAGGAGACTCGGCGGTCCGGGACACCATCCTGGCCGTCGTCGGGCAGGCTGAGAAGCTGCGAGTCGCGGCCAACCGGCTCGGGGACGACCTTCGAGCCGCCGAACACGGCGAGAAGATTCCCTGGGACAAGGGCCAACGGCTCGGCGACACCCTCGTCCACAGCTTCACCCCCTACGTCCATCGGCTCCTGGCCGGGCTCCAACGGCGGCCCGATCACACCGAACAGGCCGAGGATGCCTGGCGGGCCATTGCCCGCCGACTGGCCTTTGCCATCGCCGAACCCGCCCTGGCGGGGGCGGGCCCGGGAACATTCCTCGGCCGCGACCCGGACACCCCCTTCGGGCCTCGGCTCGCGACCGCCGAAGCGTCGTTCCGGCGCGCGCTCAACGATGCCCTCGGCCGACCGGAAGACACCTCCACGGCATCCAGACCTACGACGGGGAACCCATGACCACCGAAGCCACACCGTCCGCTGACACGTCCGTTCCGGAGCAACGAAGCCAGGTCCGATACTTCTGGGAACGGACGGCGTCGGGGACAAGCCCGGACGGCGCGGCCCTGGCCGCCCTGCGGCGCGGTGTCGGCCGCGAGCCGGGCAGCGTCCCCTCGATGTGGCAGCATTACACCCTCCTCACGGCAGACGGTGGGATCAGCGCGCGCTTGCGCGCCGAGCACGCAGCCCTCACCCTGTATGCCATTCATCAGCAGTCGCAGCCCAAGTCGGTGCACGACGCGGGCATCGGGGTCGGTAAAGCTGTTCAGATGCTGCGGGCCAGCGAGAAATTCAGCGTCGACGCTGTCGACCGGCGCTTCAACGCCGCCGCCACCGCCACATCACTGGACGAGTGCGCCTACCATCTCCGGGGCCTGGTCCGTCAGCTCCGGCAAATCTCCCAGCCGCTCGACTACACCGCCCTGCTCGACGACCTCATCGATTGGCAGCGTCCGGAGCGAATCGGCCGGGTCCGTCGCGACTGGGGACGACAGTACTTCCTCGGCCGTGACCGCGGCGGTCCTGACGGCACCAAGCCCGACCGCGCCAAATCTGCCCGCGCCAAATCCGACGGCACCAAGCCCGGCGGTTCCGCCACCCCCAACGACTGACACCCGCGGCGCGCATTTCCCCGCGGCCGTTGCGCCCGTACCGATCCCAATACCATCGCCCGATACCATCAGGATGAAGAGCATACCGATGCCTCTCTATGTTGACATTCATATTCTCCAGACCGTGCCCCCGTCGAACCTCAACCGGGATGACGCGGGCACACCGAAACAAGCCATTTACGGTGGCGTCAGGCGCGCGCGGGTATCGTCCCAGGCGTGGAAGCGGGCGACCCGCACCGCGTTCAGCGAGCAGGTGGACCCAGCCCGGCTCGGTACCCGGACAAAAAAGATCTCAGCCCTGCTCCGCGAGCGGATCGCCGCGCGCGGCCTCACCAGCCCGGAGGCGTGCGCCCGGATCACCAAGGCTCTCCTCACTGACCTTGGCATCAAGGACGGGAAGAAAGAGGCCGAGACCGCCTATCTGCTGTTCTTCGGCCGCCCGCAGCTCGAGCGGCTCATTGACCTGATCGAAGCCGACCTTCCTCAGCTCGCGGAGCTCGACGAAACGGCCCTCGCCTCCTCCCTCGGCCACGTCTCCATCAAAAAGGTGCTCGGCACCGGCCATCCGATCGACGTGGCCCTGTTCGGACGCATGGTCGCTGAGCTGCCTGATCTGAACGTCGACGCCGCGACCCAGGTCGCTCACGCCTTGTCCACCCACGCCGCCGAGGTCGAGTTCGACTACTACACGGCGGTCGATGACGAGAACCTCAAGGAGGAGACCGGCGCCGGAATGATCGGCACGGTGGAGTTCCAGTCCGCGACGCTCTACCGGTATGCGACCGTCGGCCTGCACCAGCTCGCCGACAACCTCGGCGGCGACGTGGAGGCAGCCGTCGAGGCCCTGCGTGTCTTCCTCACCGCGTTCACCACCTCCATGCCGACCGGACACAGGAATTCCTTCGCGCACCGCACTGTCCCCAACCTCGTCACCGTCGCCCTGCGCGGCGACCAGCCGGTCAACCTCGTCTCCGCGTTCGAGAATCCCGTACGGGCCGGCAGCCGAAGCATCCTGGCGACCTCCGTCGACCGGCTGGCGAACGAGCTGGCCGAGGCCGCCTCGCTGTGGGGACGCCGGCCCGCGCTCGTCGCCTCCACCTACAGCACGAGCACGTCAACCGCTGGCGCAGACGATCTAGCCAGCACGCTCGGCCCATCGACGCCGTTCAAGGACGTCGTCGAGATGGTGACCGTGGCCGCGCGGGAGCGCCTCACCGGCGCGGCGCGATGAGCACATCGTCCTGTCTGGTCCTCCGGCTGGCCGGGCCGATCCAGTCATGGGGCGGCCCGAGCATGTTCAACCGCCGTGAAACCTCTCCCGAGCCGACGAAGAGCGGTCTTGTCGGCCTGCTCGCGGCCGCGCAGGGCCGTCGGCGGGCCGACCCGATCGAAGACCTGCTCGCATTGACCTTCGGGGTCCGCACCGACCAGGCCGGGACTCTGCTCCGCGACTACCACACCGTCAGTGACTACCGTGGCCGCCCGTTGCCGTCGGCCGCCGTCACAGCCAAGGGGAAGCAGAAGTTGACGGCCCCTGCGAAACTCACCCACGTCACCGAGCGCTTCTACCTCCAGGACGCCGTCTTCATCGTCGCGATCGTCGCGCCCGATGACGTCCTCGTCGCCCTCGCTGACGCCATCCGCAATCCCGCCTTTCCTCTCGCGCTCGGGCGCCGAGCCTGCCCCCCGACCCAACCGGTGCTGCTCACACCCGTCGGCCAGCCAGGCTTGACCGCCTGGACCGGTGGGCTGCTCGACGTCCTCGGCCAGGTGCCCTGGTACGGCGGACACAGCCAGCGGCGTCAGCTCGAACGGCTGAAGTCCCCGCCGCGTCACCTCGACCTGCCCGTCACCCTCGACGATCCCGCCGGTGACGACATCCGGATGGACCTGCCAACGAGCTTCGACCCCCGAGACCGGTCCTTCACCAGCCGCCGGGTCCGTCAGACCTGGGTGCGCGTTCCCTCGCCCCACGTTGACAACCCGGATGCTGTCGACGCGGCCGACAGCCATGACCCCTTCGCGATTCTCGGATGGTGACCAGCCGTGACCTATTTGTCCCGAATATGGCTTAACCCGCTGCGGCGACAGAGCCAGGCGCTGCTCGGCAGCCCGGAGAAATTGCACGCCGCCATACTTGGCGGCATCAGCCGCCAGCCGATCAGCGAACGCGTTCTCTGGCGTCTGGAAAGCGACTCGTCGCGCGGTGAGGCCCGCGATCGGCCGCGCCGTGAGTATCGGGCGGAGCTCTTGGTTCTCACCGAGTCAGCCCCATCGTGGGAGCACCTCATCGAACAGGCCGGCTGGGCCCATGCCGATGAGCCGCAGGCTCTCATCCGCGACTACCAGCCGCTGCTCGACCGCCTCGAGACGGGCCGGGAGTTTCGCTTCCGGCTCCGCGCGAACCCGGTCAGTTCCACCCGTACACCGATGAACCCGTCGGTCAGCCAAAAAGAGCGCCTATCCCAGCCGCGTCCGCGCGGCGTCCGCGTTCCGCACCGGACCGCAACCCACCAGATCGCCTGGCTGACCAGCCGAGTCGAACGGTGGGGCTTTCACGTGCTCGACACCCCGGACGGTGACCCCGCGCTCCGCCTGACCGCCCGTGACCGCCTCACCTTCTACAAGCGAGGCGAAGGCGAGCCGGGTGCGGGTGCGGGTGCGGGTGCATCCAGCACCCGGGGCCATCGTGTCGTGCTGAGCACCGCAACCTTTGACGGAGCGCTGCGAGTGACTGATCCGGCTCTTGCCCGCCATACGTTGACGCACGGCGTCGGCTCCGCCAAAGCCTATGGATGCGGCCTCCTCACCCTCGCCGCCTACCGGCCGCCAGCCGAAACCGGCGGATGACATGTGGTGGCTGGCCAACCCACAGGACCTCCATCGCATCGAAGACCGCGTCTCCACCCTGTATGTCGAGAAATGCCATATCGATCGGGACGACAACGCCGTCGTGCTCGTGACCCGCGAACGTACCGTCAGGGTTCCAGCCGCGTTTGTCGCGAGCTTGCTGATCGGCCCAGGAACCCGAATCACCAGCGGTGCCGTCCGGCTGCTCGCCGACTCCGGCACCGCCGTGTGCTGGGTCGGCGATCGCGCGGTCCGCATGTACGCCGCCGGTCTCGGACCCAGCCGAGGCGCCGGGCTGCTCCTCCGTCAGGCATATCTGGTAACCCGCACCAAGGAACGCCTCGGTGTCGCGCGACGCATGTACGGCAAACGCTTCCCCGACGAAGACGTATCCCAAGCCACGATGCAACAGCTCCGTGGCCGGGAGGGCGCCCGCGTCAAGAAAATCTACCGACAGCACGCGGAACGCACCGGCATTGAATGGTCCGGACGCGCGTACAAACCAGGCGAACCCTACGCCGCCGGCGACGACATCAACCGGCTCCTGTCGGCGGGACACACCTGCCTCTACGGAATATGCCACGCCGCTGTCGTAGGAATAGGAGCCAGCCCGGCACTCGGATTCGTCCACACCGGCGGAGCCACATCCTTCGTCCTCGACATAGCTGACCTCTACAAGGCGGAATACACAATTCCGCTCGCCTTCGACCTCGCCGCCGCCGGCCGAACCGAGGAACGCGACATCCGGACCGTCTTCCGCGACCGCGTCGCCGATGGCAAGCTCATGGCCCGCATTGTCCGCGATATCAAAGATCTGCTTCTCGGCGAAGGAACGGATATCGACGACCAAGACGAACTTCACCTGTGGGATGAGGTCAACGACCGCGTCCCCGGCGGGGTCAACTGGGCCATCGACATGGTCGACAACTGGGACGACATCAGCTTTCTCGGCCTCACAGGCCCGGACATCGACGACCACCGGCCACCGCTGTGACCGTCATCGTCCTCATAGCAGTGGCCGACGGCCTGCGCGGGCACCTCACCCGATGGATGATCGAGATAACGGCCGGTGTGTTCGTCGGCAACCCCAGCGCCCGGGTCCGCGACCGACTTTGGACCGTCCTGACCGCTCGCGTCAACGACGGCCAGGCAGTCATGATCGAACCAGCCAACAACGAACAAGGCTGGACCGTCCGCACCGCTGGCCGCGATCGAGGCTACCCCGTCGACTACGACGGACTGATACTGTTTGCCCGTCCACGCCGCTAAAGCCGCAGGTCAGCAAGTGTCGTCCCCGCACGCGCGGGGATCTTCCATAGAACGCAGCAGGCCGCCAACGCCAACGCCTGTCGTCCCCGCACGCGCGGGGATCTTCCGTTTGAGGATGTCGGGCAGGGTGCCGCTCGGTTGTCGTCCCCGCACGCGCGGGGATCTTCCCCGGCCGCACCCACGCGGCGTGCCAGCGCGGGCGTCGTCCCCGCACGCGCGGGGATCTTCCGGCATAGCCCAGCACCCGCCTGTAGACCCGGCTGTCGTCCCCGCACGCGCGGGGATCTTCCGACGGAGATGTAACTGCCCACTGGTTCGCCATCGTCGTCCCCGCACGCGCGGGGATCTTCCGGTGGCGGCCATCGGGGCAGGGGATCGCTGGCCGTCGTCCCCGCACGCGCGGGGATCTTCCCACCCCCAACGCTACCCCGCCACCATCATTTGTGTCGTCCCCGCACGCGCGGGGATCTTCCTTCTGCTCCGTCCCGTCCGGCTTCCTGACCGCCGTCGTCCCCGCACGCGCGGGGATCTTCCATCCCCCGGCGAGCCCGCCACCGCGGCGTATTCCGCCGTCCCCGCACGCGCGGGGATCTTCCCGCCAGGTTCGGGTCACCGGCGAGCCCACGGCGGCCGTCCCCGCACGCGCGGGGATCTTCCGCGCTCGTCGCATGCGGCGTCACGCCCGGCGACGTCGTCCCCGCACGCGCGGGGATCTTCCCCCACGCCGCGCACCGCGTCGCTGGCACCGCGCGTCGTCCCCGCACGCGCGGGGATCTTCCCTGCGAGCATCGCGCCGTAAATGTCCGACTTTGGTCGTCCCCGCACGCGCGGGGATCTTCCCTCGGCGTCATCACCCACGCCGATCGTCGGGCCGTCGTCCCCGCACGCGCGGGGATCTTCCGAACACCGCGACCGCCCAGCTGTCATAGATGGGGTCGTCCCCGCACGCGCGGGGATCTTCCGAACACCGCGACCGCCCAGCTGTCATAGATGGGGTCGTCCCCGCACGCGCGGGGATCTTCCGGGCAGCTACGGGCAGCCGGACTATCAGCGGGTGTCGTCCCCGCACGCGCGGGGATCTTCCGATTATCTCCCAGCCGGGTATTTCAATTCCCTGGTCGTCCCCGCACGCGCGGGGATCTTCCGCGTCCGGGTGTCGTCGCCGCGGTCGTTCCATCGTCGTCCCCGCACGCGCGGGGATCTTCCTCGCCTTTTCGACCGTAAGCGTTGTCGGCGGGAGTCGTCCCCGCACGCGCGGGGATCTTCCGCGTTGCTTGAGCGCCGCCGCCGCGTCCTTGGAGTCGTCCCCGCACGCGCGGGGATCTTCCCGAGACGATGAACAGGTTCTGACGTTCGGCGTCGTCGTCCCCGCACGCGCGGGGATCTTCCGTATGCACTGTATTTCAGCGCTACTGATCCAGTGTCGTCCCCGCACGCGCGGGGATCTTCCAGTTACGACCAGCAGCGTTCGTTTCCACTGCGCGTCGTCCCCGCACGCGCGGGGATCTTCCCCTCCTGACCGGCTTTCGCGACGTCCAGGTCGAGTCGTCCCCGCACGCGCGGGGATCTTCCCGTCAACAGCTGCGAGCAGCACGGCCCGTACGCGTCGTCCCCGCACGCGCGGGGATCTTCCGGAAAGACGCGATTGTCATGATGATGTTCTCCCGTCGTCCCCGCACGCGCGGGGATCTTCCCGCGGGACGGGTGCCGGCCGCGCCCGAGACGCTGTCGTCCCCGCACGCGCGGGGATCTTCCGCAGCCTCATCGGCGTCCGCTTGTCGTAGGCGCGTCGTCCCCGCACGCGCGGGGATCTTCCACAGGATGTCGGCGTCGTCGTGCGGAGCTATCTGTCGTCCCCGCACGCGCGGGGATCTTCCCCTCCGCGGTGACCCGACGACGCTGCCGGAGGTGGTCGTCCCCGCACGCGCGGGGATCTTCCCCTCATCCCAGTCATTGGCGGTCTGGCGCACCTGTCGTCCCCGCACGCGCGGGAATCTTCCCGCGACCAGATCCTCAAGACGCTGGCCCGTGGGGTCGTCCCCGCACGCGCGGGGATCTTCCGCGCTGTTGTCGACGTGCCCGACCCGACCGAATGTCGTCCCCGCACGCGCGGGGATCTTCCCTCGTGTGCGCTGTAGAGGATCAGCTCCTCGTCGTCGTCCCCGCACGCGCGGGGATCTTCCTTCGACCCCCCGGGCCGTCGATCGTTCTGGTCCGTCGTCCCCGCACGCGCGGGGATCTTCCCCCGAGCACGGCCGACGGCCTGGTCGACGACCCGTCGTCCCCGCACGCGCGGGGATCTTCCGTAGTAGGTGAACAGGAGCTCCATGCGGCCCCCGTCGTCCCCGCACGCGCGGGGATCTTCCCGGTTCGCCGTGTGCCCCGGCCGCGGCAAGTCGGTCGTCCCCGCACGCGCGGGGATCTTCCCCACTCCACGCCGGCGGGCAATGCGCGGTCTCCGTTGTCCCCGCACGCGCGGGGATCTTCCCTTGGCTCGCGCGTGCGACGTTCCCGCTGTTCGGTCGTCCCCGCACGCGCGGGGATCTTCCACCCAGCTCATCTCTGTAGATGCCGCGCGTTCGGTCGTCCCCGCACGCGCGGGGATCTTCCTAGTTGACGGCGACGTCGTAGGCGCGCTCGTACGTCGTCCCCGCACGCGCGGGGATCTTCCCGCGATCACCGGCCATACGCCCATGAGCACCACGTCGTCCCCGCACGCGCGGGGATCTTCCGCGTCCACTGACGCCTGATCCGGTCGAAATCCCCGTCGTCCCCGCACGCGCGGGGATCTTCCGCGCACGCGCAGGCATCTACCACGTCTGGCACGGTCGTCCCCGCACGCGCGGGGATCTTCCGTGCAGCAGGTAGATGATCCCCTGCCGCGGCCGGTCGTCCCCGCACGCGCGGGGATCTTCCGGGACCCAAAACCTGCACCTGGACCTGGCCCACGTCGTCCCCGCACGCGCGGGGATCTTCCCTGCTGGGGGTGGTGACCTGGCGGCTGGCGAACGTCGTCCCCGCACGCGCGGGGATCTTCCCGAGGCCGCGCCGTACCGCCCCGCCGAGCCCTGGTCGTCCCCGCACGCGCGGGGATCTTCCGGCCGGCGTCATCGGCCCACAGTTCGAGTCTGCGTCGTCCCCGCACGCGCGGGGATCTTCCCCCAACGCAACCCCGCGCCGCGCAGCCACACCCGTCGTCCCCGCACGCGCGGGGATCTTCCCCGAGCTGATCGCCGGGCTGACCGCCCACGCGAGTCGTCCCCGCACGCGCGGGGATCTTCCGACAAACGCGCAGGTCGGGCCGAAGACGGATGCGTCGTCCCCGCACGCGCGGGGATCTTCCGCACCCCCACGCCGCCCTAAGCGGCCTCATGTGGTCGTCCCCGCACGCGCGGGGATCTTCCCCGCGGGCTGTGCGGCGTATGTGGCTGTTGGTTGTCGTCCCCGCACGCGCGGGGATCTTCCCGAAACGCAACGGCGGTTGGCGTCACGCGAGCGGTCGTCCCCGCACGCGCGGGGATCTTCCCCGCTGGTAGGCCGCGTCGCGGACCGTCCACAGGTCGTCCCCGCACGCGCGGGGATCTTCCCCCGGCACCCTGACCCGCGCCAGCGCCCCGGCCGTCGTCCCCGCACGCGCGGGGATCTTCCGAAGATCCCGAACCCGCACGTTACGGCGTCGTAGTCGTCCCCGCACGCGCGGGGATCTTCCCTCCGGCCCGGGGCACGCGCACCACGCATCCGGGTCGTCCCCGCACGCGCGGGGATCTTCCGCGCTACCTGCTGCCGCGGCGCCGCTGCGGCTGGTCGTCCCCGCACGCGCGGGGATCTTCCCAGCGGCCTGGGGGTCGTCGACATTGCCCGCGAGTCGTCCCCGCACGCGCGGGGATCTTCCTTTCTCGATGGGACGAACTACTGGCGGCTGGTAGTCGTCCCCGCACGCGCGGGGATCTTCCCACCCGCCAGCACCGCCGTCGGTGTCGGTGGCCGTCGTCCCCGCACGCGCGGGGATCTTCCTAGCGACGCTCCGATAGGATGATTTCAGGAGACGTCGTCCCCGCACGCGCGGGGATCTTCCCCCACCGGACGACCTGATCGCCGATCGGCATCTGTCGTCCCCGCACGCGCGGGGATCTTCCGGCGGTGGGCCTGCGGCTGCGGGCGGTGCGAACGTCGTCCCCGCACGCGCGGGGATCTTCCTGCTCGGCCGGTATGTGCATCGAGGCCGCCACGGTCGTCCCCGCACGCGCGGGGATCTTCCCCGATGATCCGGCGGCGTTCGAGCACCGCCGAGGTCGTCCCCGCACGCGCGGGGATCTTCCCGCTACGAGTTTGACATCCTCGATGTCGGACGTGTCGTCCCCGCACGCGCGGGGATCTTCCCCCAACGTTCACGCGAGTACCTCCATGACCTGGGTCGTCCCCGCACGCGCGGGGATCTTCCCCATCACGACGACCCTCGGCCGCTCGCTGGTCTGTCGTCCCCGCACGCGCGGGGATCTTCCCGGTTTGATCGCCGCGCCGCATGACACGGCAGAGTCGTCCCCGCACGCGCGGGGATCTTCCCGCCTCCGGCTACGGCGTCTCCCTTGACCAGTGGTCGTCCCCGCACGCGCGGGGATCTTCCCGCGCCCCGTGCCATTACACGCGCGGCAGGTGAGTCGTCCCCGCACGCGCGGGGATCTTCCGAGAGCGCCGGGCGGTCCGGCGCCGGGCCGGCCGTCGTCCCCGCACACGCGGGGATCTTCCCAAACAGCATCTGTCCGCGGAAAAGATCTCGCGGTCGTCCCCGCACGCGCGGGGATCTTCCGGCGCCCCGCCCGCTGCCGACGTGCGACACCTGGTCGTCCCCGCACGCGCGGGGATCTTCCGGAGAAGCCGCGAGGCGAGGACACCGCATGGTGGTCGTCCCCGCACGCGCGGGGATCTTCCCAATGCGCTCCGCGGGCTGGTCACTTCTCACCCGTCGTCCCCGCACGCGCGGGGATCTTCCGAGCTCGGCCGCGCGGTACGCCGCCGACCAGTCGTCGTCCCCGTACGCGCGGGGATCTTCCGGCCACGCCACCCACCAGATCCCCCGGCCCGAGGTCGTCCCCGCACGCGCGGGGATCTTCCGTAGCAATCTGGCGTCGCATCCATCAAGCAGTAGTCGTCCCCGCACGCGCGGGGATCTTCCCTCGCCGAGGACATCGGTAGACCGTGGGATGCGGTCGTCCCCGCACGCGCGGGGATCTTCCCACCAGCCCGCCACCACCCACCACACCATCTCCGTCGTCCCCGCACGCGCGGGGATCTTCCGTCATTGGCGGCGGGGGAGGGGGGCGCGGTGATGTCGTCCCCGCACGCGCGGGGATCTTCCGGACGGCACCTGGACCCCATAACCCCCCGCCTAGTCGTCCCCGCACGCGCGGGGATCTTCCCCCGTCCGGCGGTGCACCGGCGGGTCCACTCGCGTCGTCCCCGCACGCGCGGGGATCTTCCCCCGATTACGATCACCCGGGGCCGGCCAGACGCGTCGTCCCCGCGCCGTCGAAGACGAGCGGCTCGCCGTCGTCCCCGCACGCGCGGGGATCTTCCCACAGTCAGCCGGTGCACCCACTGCGCGCGCAAGTCGTCCCCGCACGCGCGGGGATCTTCCGTGGCAACCTCGGCACGCTCGCGGACATCCGCGGTCGTCCCCGCACGCGCGGGGATCTTCCCGCGGCGCTGTACGGGGACGGGGACGCGCGATGAGTCGTCCCCGCACGCGCGGGGATCTTCCTCGCGCAGTCTCTGCTCATGCGGCCCGCGCTCTGTCGTCCCCGCACGCGCGGGGATCTTCCCCCAGCGCCCGGTGCTGCCGGGGCGCGCGCGAGGTCGTCCCCGCACGCACGGGGATCTTCCTCCTGCCGTTTTCCACGAGGCGATCGAGGAAGTGTCGTCCCCGCACGCGCGGGGATCTTCCCACTGCCGACGACGGAGCTGGCCGCGTCTAGCCGTCGTCCCCGCACGCGCGGGGATCTTCCGAAGAACCAGACCGAGCGGGCGTGCATGTCGTGGTCGTCCCCGCACGCGCGGGGATCTTCCCGATTGGAGCGACACCTATGGCGACCGAGATCCGTCGTCCCCGCACGCGCGGGGATCTTCCCTGGACGCCCGGGCTGGTGTGCCAGTAGACGATGTCGTCCCCGCACGCGCGGGGATCTTCCTCCGTCACGGGTGCAGGTCACCGCGCGAGCGACGTCGTCCCCGCACGCGCGGGGATCTTCCCGACGCCACCACCGGTGAGCAGCACCAGCAGTTTGTCGTCCCCGCACGCGCGGGGATCTTCCCACGCAGGCGCGCGACAACGGCGACCAGGACGAGTCGTCCCCGCACGCGCGGGGATCTTCCCCCGGCGTACAGGGCCAGTCCGTACAGTGCCAGGTCGTCTCCGCACGCGCGGGGATCTTCCCTAGCTAGGCAGCCCCGCCGCGTGGCATGGGCCGTCGTCTCCGCACGCGCGGGGATCTTCCCTGGACGCCGGGGCTGGTGTGCCAGCAGATGATGTCGTCCCCGCACGCGCGGGGATCTTCCCTCGACGCGCACCGTCGCCGGCCCGACGAGGTA
>NZ_CAKJTM010000058.1:33017-34768 GCF_917627345.1 Protofrankia sp. CiP3
ATCTTCCGACCCCGACTACACCACCAGACCCCACAGAATGGTCGTCCCCGCACGCGCGGGGATCTTCCCGACACTGCCGAGGGCGACGCGGTCGCGGCGGCGTCGTCCCCGCACGCGCGGGGATCTTCCCCACCTGCCCGGCATCTGGCACGCCGGCCTGACGTCGTCCCCGCACGCGCGGGGATCTTCCCGCGATCAGCGAGGACCAGGCCCGCCGTCTCGGGTCGTCCCCGCACGCGCGGGGATCTTCCCCGTGTCTTGCCGCTGCCCGAGTCCCCCAGGACGTCGTCCCCGCACGCGCGGGGATCTTCCCCCGTCGATGGTCACCGCAGAGGTCTCGTCGTCGTCGTCCCCGCACGCGCGGGGATCTTCCCGGATGCGCTGACCAGACGTAAGCTCGATGCCCGTCGTCCCCGCACGCGCGGGGATCTTCCCCTGGAGACCGCCACGGCGCGGGGATGGGGAACCGCCGTCCCCGCACGCGCGGGGATCTTTCCCCGGTGACGAGCGGGCCGATCTCTGGGTCGTCGTCGTCCCCGCACGCGCGGGGATCTTCCCTACCCTCCGTCACATTCGGCAGGGTGGTGGCAGTCGTCCCCGCACGCGCGGGGATCTTCCCAGGTCGGGCATCTACTGGGTCCAGTCGGCAAGGTCGTCCCCGCACGCGCGGGGATCTTCCGCATGACGACGTGCGCACCGCCGCCGGCTGGTGGTCGTCCCCGCACGCGCGGGGATCTTCCGCACGAGGATCATACGGGCTTTGCTGGGAGTCAGTCGTCCCCGCACGCGCGGGGATCTTCCTCATCCCGGGCCGGGCGCACCGTAAATAGGCGGGTCGTCCCCGCACGCGCGGGGATCTTCCGCATCGTCGACCTGGTGGGTGTCGGCGCTCGGTGTCGTCCCCGCACGCGCGGGGATCTTCCGCGGAAGTACTTCACCGAGGCGATCGAACGCTTGTCGTCCCCGCACGCGCGGGGATCTTCCGACCAGCTACCAGCGACTGATGCGCGAGGTCAAGTCGTCCCCGCACGTGCGGGGATCTTCCCGGCGGTGCGCCGGGCACCCCCCCGTAGCCCGGCGTCGTCCCCGCACGCGCGGGGATCTTCCAGTCGAGGTACTCCGTTCCGGTGTCATCCCAGATGTCGTCCCCGCACGCGCGGGGATCTTCCCTACGAGCACGTTCGCGCCCGAGACCTGCGATTGTCGTCCCCGCACGCGCGGGGATCTTCCTCATCACTGGTGACCCGCAGCCGTCGCCACACTGTCGTCCCCGCACGCGCGGGGATCTTCCTGCGGCTGAGGGTCTGTTGGGTCTTGGACGCCTGTCGTCCCCGCACGCGCGGGGATCTTCCCGATCTTCAGAGCGTCGCGGAGGCGCTCGACTCGTCGTCCCCGCGCGCGGGGAGATCTTCTGATGACCGCACAAGATACAGAGCTTGAATGGTCAGGGTCTGGTTACGGGGGTTGTGGATCCGGGGCCAGGCCGGCCTGGCCAAGGAAGCCGGCGATGAGGTCGGGTCGGTACTGGATGCGTTTGAGCAAGGTCTTGATCGTAGCGGTGAGTTGGTCGACGGTGACACGGGTGTGGTTGCCCAGGTCGCGTTTGACCGGGAAACGTAGCGCGCAAGCCCCGCCGTTCAGGGCGGGGTTAGCGCATCGGGGCTGGCCGCCGCTGCCCTTCGATGTACTCGCGTAACACCGAAATGGGCGCTCCGCCAGCTGAGGCAGCGAAGTAGGACGGGGACCAGAAA
>NZ_CAKJTM010000059.1:0-33588 GCF_917627345.1 Protofrankia sp. CiP3
GGCCCGCTACCTGGCACGACACGACTTCCACGGCAACTGGAACTACACGATCAAGGCCTTGCCGGACCAGGACGCGACACGCCCGAACAGCCGGGAGTAATTTTTACGCGAGCCCCAACGGCCGGCCCGCGGCCAGCAGCTCCCGCGCATAACCACGCAGTGCCACCCCTATCAGCTCCTGCGCCAACGCCCGCCGATCCTCCGGGGTCATCGGCGGCCCACCCCGCTGTTCCCGGACATGTGCGTCCGCAGACAGGGCGGTGGCGACCTGTCCCCGTATCGCCGCGGTCAACTCGTCCACCGTCGCCGGTCCGAGCGCCGGCCGGCCGTTCACACCCGGCATCACCATCTACCGCTCGCCTTCCGACCCCGACAACCACGCCGGATCAGCCGTATCCACGGGGAACAGCGACGCCAGGATTGACGGGCCCGGCTCGATCGCCGGCACCCAGCCACCCGACCCGGGCAGCGCCGCATCTCTTTCCTGTTCGGCTGGCAGCCAATGCGGCCTGACCCGCCCATCCGGTGGTGTCGCAGCCGGTGCTGCCGGCCTGGCCGGTCCCCGCTCGGTTGGCCACACCACTGCCGCGCCCGCTGCGGACATCGACAACGGTCCGGCCGGTGTGGATCCCGCCAGCGGGAGAGGCAGCCCGGTCCGGACCGGGCGTGCACGGGCGAGCCGGCCGGCGAGCATGCAGGCGACCTCGGCGGCGGCGCGGGCCAGCACGGTGCGGCCCGGGCCGCCGCGCGCCTTCCCACCTGCCACGGTCACGGCGCCGTGAGGATCGTGCGGGAGCGCCCCGACGACCGGCAGGCCCAGCGCCTCCTCGACCTGGCCCACAGGCCAGCTCGACGGCCCGGCGAGCACGACCACCACGTTCCGCTTCCCCTCGCCGGTCAGCTCACCGGCGCGGCTGGCCAGCCGCGCCAGCTCATACTCGTCTGGGCGGACGAGTACCACCAGCACACCGGCGGAGGCGGTGACGAACAGGGAGGGGGAGCCTGGGTCCAGCCGGCCGCAGTCGGCCACCACCAGCCCACTGCCGGCCGCGGCGAGCAGACCCCCGGTCTGCGCCAGCACGTCCAGCGCGCCGCGGGCTTGCAGGGGTCCGATGGGCGCGGGCACCACGGCCAGCCCGCCCGGCAGGGTCTGGGTATGATCGGCCAGCGGCGCCGGCCCGGTCCGGGCTGCCGCCGCCCACGACAGCAACCCGGGATGTTCACTCAACCGGTACCAGCCGCCGACATTGCCGCCGGCCGGGTCGGCCTCCAGCAGCACCACCGGCGGCCCGCCGGACCGGTCTGACGGCCAGGCGGCGGCGAACGCCAATGCGGCGGTGGTCACCCCCGGAGAGCCTTTGATGCTGGCCACCGCCAGTAGCCCGCCACTCACCGGCTGCCTGCCGCCCGTAGGATCAGCGCGATCCGCCCGGCCGCCGCTGCCCGCGCCACGTCCTGTGCGTCCGCGTCGGCGACCTGCAGGGACACCACCGCACCAGTGATCCCCTGCTCGGCCGGGGCCACCCCGACCAGCAGGCCCTCCACCGCCCGCCCAACCGCCTCGCTCTGATCGGCCGCGGTCCCGGTGACGGTGGTGGTGCTTGTGGTGCCCGTTTGGGTGAGAACGATCAGAATGTGATCGCCGCGGGCCAGCTCCGCCGGATACTGACCGGCGCGCACCGCGGCACCGACGACGGACTGGCCTGCGGGCGGCATCCTGGCCTGCCCGACCTGTCCAGCAGCGAGCAGGCTGCCCGCGGTCAGCGGCACCGCCGCAGCCCGGCCCACCACCCTGTCCGCACCGTCCGCCGCCACCAGGTCCACCCCGGCGTCCGCGGCGACCGACACCGCCCGCAGATCCCCGGCTGTCAAGGCCCGGCCGACAGGAACATCCCGCACGACGAGGAGCACCTGCCGGCGGTCACTGCGGGAAGCGGAGACCAGCACGAACGCGGCGACGCTCACGACGACGAGCAGCACCCCCGCGACGGCCCGACGGCCCACCCGCCGACGGCGCTGGCCCTCCACCCGAAACGGCGTCCGTTCACCCGACCGGCCCGTAGCCGTCCCCAGGCTCACCGCCTCACCCCCACCCCACCGACGGGACGACCAGCGCCTGCGCCTCACCCACCGCCATCGCGGTCACCAGCTCGGAGGTGAGGCCGGGGAACACCCCGGCCTGCCCGGCCCCGGCCCAGGCGACCGACCAGGACACCGTCACCATCACCCGGAACCGGCCGTCCGGCTCACCCGCCGATGACCGGGTGAAGGTGATCCCGCAGTCCGATGACGGCTTTACCGGATCGTCCACCCCGGCCCGGAACGCCGTCCCCGGCCCCTGGCAGACCACCCGGCCAGCCGACCCAAAATCCCACATCACCGACTCAGGGAGCGCGGTCGCGGTCACCGCCACGGCAGGGACCGCCGCGGTTGCCGTCACCGGGGCCCAGAATGCCGGATCGATCCACAGCCACACCGGAACACCCACCGTCTGCACCACATCCGCGGACGGAGAAACGCCGATGCGAGGCTCCGGCAGCCTCAGCCGGTTCACCGCCCGCTGGGCCAGTATCTGCGGCGACGGCGGCACCACCGCCATTCCCGTATCCGGCCGCCACACCACGGCGCCACCGGTGCCGCTGATACCCAGACAGTTCTGGTCATACCACGATCCGGCAACTCCCGGCGTGGCCTCCGTGGCCTGCACGGCAGGTGTCGGCACGAAATCCTGAGCCGGTCTATAGTAACAGCCGTCGCTCCCCAGCCAGCCGTATTCCGGATCAACACACGGGACTACCTTTGTGTTGCCGGGCAGGGTGCAGGTGTTGGAACTTCTTCCCGGTGCTGCCGCGCGAAGAGGAGGTGCCTCCTGGGCATGAGCCCGACCGGTTATGTCCGCTCCGGCCCAGACGTCACAGCTTATAGTTTGCTGTGAGCAGACAGCATTACCATAGACCTCGCTGGCTTCTGCCGTCCCAGCGAGAGTAAAGACGATCAGAGCCGCAGAGCCAAGTATAGCGACGCGGCCGGCTGTTCTCAGCATGTGCCGACCGCCTGAATGACAAGGATATCGACCTTCCAGACGCCCGAATTCTTCACGACGAGAGCCTGGACGAAATGTCGGCCACCGGGATCGGTGTCTTTCAGTTTGCCATCGAGTGTGTAATTCAACCAGTCGCTGCCATCAGAACAGTCTTTGACAGTGATGCGATCAGGAATGTCCGCTGGCTTCGCGGCGGATACCATTCCAGAGAACGTCGGTCTCCCACGGGCAACGAGACCGTCACGCTTATTCGCATAGACGGACCTGTATATCAAGGAAAGAGCCTCACCGCTCGCGTGCCGGGCGAGCCGAGGATTCTGATAGTCACCGGTCGCAGCCATGGCGATCCAGTCTTCCCACATGCCGTGATACGCCGTCAGCGCGTCTCGTTCCGCGGTCTGAGCCGGAGACAACAACGCGGTGGTGCTCGGCGCCGTTGCGAAGGTTGCAGCGCTCGTTGCCGTCCTGGGCTGAGACGGCACAGCCGCTCGGCCGCCGCAACCCGCGAGCACGAGCGCCTCGCATGCCGCGATGGCCGCGATGGCCGCGAACCGGCGGCCTGCGCCTCCTGCTGACCCGTCGCTCATCGGGATCGACCCGTCGTCTCGGCCCGTTTCGGACAAAGAAGCATTAGCGCCGCGACCGGGGCGATATCAAGTGTGATAAAATTCACAAATAAGACTGAAGCGCCCAGCGGACCGACTGTAGGGGGACGAGGATTACTTACTCTCCGTATTTAATGAGGTCCTCCAAGAGCGGCAGTTTTCGGACGTGTGGGCTACACGACTCCCGTCGCCGAAGATCGCATTTTCGCCGTCCCGGCGACCTGGACATGATGCCGATTCCGAGGTGGGAGACGTGGTCGGCAGTCAGGCCGGGGCCGTCGTCGCAGCGTTGATCGCTGCTCGCCCCATGGGCCACCGGATGCGCAGGCCAAGCGCGGACAGTAACCGGGCTACCTGTGCAAAAGCGTCGGTCCTGGCGTGCCGGCCACATCGGTCACCGCAGGAAAATTGTTCATCTGTTGTTCTATTGCTTCGGTCATATCGCGCTCGAAGCCAACAAAAACCGAAGAGCATCAATCGTGGCAGGGATGGCCAGCCCGGCAACCGTCATGCACGGCCCTGTCGCGGGGGAGGCGGAGACGACCAACTGTTACCACAGATAACATCGAGTACCGGTAGCGGTTCGCGACGGCGGAGGTGCACCGCGCCAGGGGCGACATAGCGGATGTTCAAGGCGATCCGAGGGACAGGGCCACGGTTCGTGGCGGAGCGGTGGACGGTCCGGACGTCGAGAGCGATCGCAGCCCCGGCCGTGACAGGCAACTTGGTGAACACAAAGCGCGCGGGGTCCCTCACCGCGAGATGCAGGTCGCAACCTGTCGTCTCACGCCGGTACGGCTTGTAACCGGCCCGGTGTGAACCTGCCGCGACCTGCAGGCAACCGGCGGTCTCGCCGACGTCGCTGAGCGCCAGCCACACCGCGACAGACCGGGCCGGGTCAAGAACGATCCGGTCATTGATGCCGTCTTGATGCGCCGGGACCACGTACGGACACTCAGGCCGCTTGACGACCAGCAGGCTGCTCTCGACCGCAACATTCGGTCCGATCATCGCCGTGACCGCCCGCAGCAGAGCGGGCGCCGTCACGCAGGCCCGCGCCCAGCTATGCCCTCGGTGGACGTCGGGCAGGACGTCACAGCCGTGGCGGCGGCAGAAGGCGGCAGCCGCCTGGCCGAGCGCGGCGGCGTTTCCCACTGCCGCCCACCGCAGACCAGTGACCCCGTCCGGCTCGCATGGGCCGTCCGTCATGACAGCGGTGAGGCGGGTCACCACGAGGAAATCGCTTCCGCGACGCCGACGGGTGCGGGGCGGCGTTCCGCGGTGACCGTAAACGTACGGACCCCTCGACGCCGTTCCGATCGGTGGAAGGACATCGTGAAACACCACTCTGCCTTCCCGGCACCGAGGCCGTTCATTGCCCTCGATCTCCTTTCCGCTCACCGCAGCCGGCTACAAGACCACCCGCCCTATCCCCGCATACGCCGATGTCTCCCTCGGAGTCAGGCGGGGGGTGAGGCTCGTGCTCGGCCCGCCATCGACCTTCGAGATGCGGTTTCGCCGGCACCGGACCGAGCCTCACCAGACGGGATGAGCCTGCGAGCAGGTCGGTGCCAGCCATCGAGCGCACGCAGGCCATCCACCACTCGTTGCAATAACGCAGGATGGTCCACGAAAGCGATCGAGAACGGGGCGTCCGGCACACGACCCGCCGTCCGCCTGTCCAGCGCCTCCGCCGGACCGGGAATGGTTCCCACGGACTTCAGCGGTTGCGCCGGCTGTATTTCTGCCCGTAATTGTGCCCACACCACCTTGCCGCCGCTCCTCGGCCAATACCAGCCGCGCCGCATGCTGAGGGCCTCGACCAGGAACAACCCACGTCCGCTTTCGGCATCGATATCCTGGCCCCGCTGGACCGGTGAACTGTCGCTGCTATCCCAGACCTCGAGGGTCAGACGGCCGTCGGCGGCGGTGAGGCGCACCGCGATGACATCGTCGGCGGAACTCGCCTTCTCAGCATTCGTGACCAGCTCGGAGACGATCAACTCAGCGGTCTCCACGGTCGCATCGTCAACCGCCCACCCTCGAAGCACCCGCACCGCCGCCTTGCGGGCGGCGGGTACAGATGCGGGACCGGCCGGGAAGCGCTCCACCGCGACTCGTACAGTGACCATCACAGAACCGCGAGGTTGTGTTCAGCGAGGACCGCGTCCGCGCAGGGCCAGGGCCGGTGGCAGCAGGCGACACAGCCACCGTGACCATCATTGATGTGTGTGTCAATCGTCCGGCTGGCCATAGCGAGCAGCTGCCTGAACTCAGACGGGAAATAGTCCCCCGTTGCGGCTGGCATCATCTCTTCGACCGAGGAGCCGCGACGGTCACGGGATGAGCCGTTCAGCGGGCCCACCTCCCAGCTCGAGAGGCGAGATGCCGCAGCAAATGGGCCTGATCGAGCCCGCACGGATCCTCACGACACGTCCAGTTCGCGATCCATGAAATAAAGCGTGGCGAGCGAAAAACAATGAGTACGCATCTTCTTCTCCCCACTGGCCTCGTGGGGGAAATCGAGATGACTGCCCCCACACGGACAACGTCGATCCGACGGCTGCCAGGTACGAGAATGACGTCCAGACGTCCGGGTGGGTGACACTGTTTGTGGTAGCGCGGGGCATCTGATGGAGGGGCTGTACTATCCGATGGACGCCAGCGGTTGGGATGTATCGAAGATCAATGAATGCGTCCAGATTTTGCTTACTTGACGTAACAGAATATGATCTTAAAGTGATGAGGAATCGCTTCGCTCGTGATGCCAGGCGAGCGGAGCCCCGGTCAAGCCGCGTAATCTTCCTGTAGGAAACGATGGGCACGGGGAGGCTGTTGCATGCCTGATGTTGATGTTTGCCTCGCATCGAACCGGGATCTCTGGGACGAGTGGGCTGATGTGCATGCAAAGGGTGACTGGTATGACCTCGACTCCGTGCGCAGAGGCGCGGACAAGCTGCGCCCTTACGAGGTGCAGGAAGTCGGCGATGTCAATGGACTCACGATGCTGCATCTTCAGTGTCAGATCGGAACCGACTCGGTCGCCTGGGCGAGACGGGGCGCGAAGGTCACCGGGGTCGACTTCTCCCCGAGAGCGGTGAAGATCGCAAATTCTCTCGCGAAGGAACTCGGCGTCGATGCGACTTTTGTGTGTTCCGACGTGATGAAGCTGCCGGAAGCGCTGGCCGGCACGTGGGATATCGTCTACACGTCTCGGGGTGTTCTGGGCTGGCTGCCGGACCTGGCCAGGTGGGCGCACATCGTCGCGGACTACCTGAAGCCAGGTGGGTTTGTGTATCTGACGGATATTCACCCGATCGCAAAGGCCCTTGACGATACATCGTCAGAGTTAAGAGTGAGCCGCTCGTACTGGCCGCGAAGTGAGCCGATCGCCTATCGGGTAGAGGGTAGTTATGCCGATCCAAACGCGCAAGTTAATACTACCGTCAAGTACTTGTGGACACACAGCGTCGGAGAACTCGTCACGGCGGTCGCGCAAGCCGGCCTGATTATTGAGTTCTTCCACGAGTTCAACTGGCTTGACCGGCCGTGGCCATTTCTGTGTAAGCGCGGCGATCGTGAGTACGTCCTGCCGGAGGGCACTGGCGCGGAACTCCCCCTCTTCCTGTCGCTACGGGCCCGAAAGCCTTGATCAGTCGAGCACGGCCATATATTTCGCCAGGCTGCGCAGCCGCTCGTCCGGTGAGCGCCTGTGACGGATAAGATCCCGCACCTGATCTCTGGCAAGTGGGTCATGCCGGACGAATCCCGGGGCGATGCTGCGGGCCGCCATCAACGCATCGAGCACCGCGTCGTCGTTGCCCAGCATTCCGTACGCTCTGGCGAGATGAAGATGGTGGTAGCATCCACGACTCACGCTGCCCGCCTGATCGGCGTTCACCCGGGCAGCTTCTCGTGTGGCGTCATGCGGTCGCCGCGAGTCGACGTACATGCCGATCTTCTGTATCGACATGTTGGTGGGTCCGAAAATGAGGCAGTACCTCTCCCGATCAACTCCGGACTCCGCCGCAGTGCCCGCTGCAACCTTCAACAACGCCGCCGCCTCTGCCGCGTCGCCGGCACGTGCCGCAGCCTGAGCCGCGTAAAGGTTCAGCGCGCCGTTGATGACCGAGTAGGAGATCGGATCATCTGCAGCTCCACGGTATCGGCGAAGCATGTCGATGGTATCGGATGCGAGCGCTACACCATCCTCCGAGTCCCCTTGCATCATGAGCTGGACGGTCAGGGTAGCGTTCACCGACGCAATGAGAAATTCGTGGCCCACATCTTCGGCGGTCAGCAGGGCACGGTCGATCGCCAGTCGCGCACGTCCATAATCTCCTCTCCGCCGCAGATCCAAGGAGGCCAGTCGATAAAGATTGGCAAGAGCGGTTTGAGCGACCCGCCGCTCGGCCTCGTCGTGGTACCTGGACGCGGCCCGAGCCTCCTCGATGAGATCGGCGAGCAGAGGGATCGATGCGGAGAACCTTCGATCGGAGACATTGTAGAGAAGCCGAAGGGATGCGGCCTCCGCCGCGAGGAATGAGGCCGACCGTGGAGGTTCTCCGGACGGACGGAGGCTTGCGCTGCGGTCGAGAACCATTCGCAGGCGCAGGGCTCCGTGGTCTGCGGCGTCCGGCTTATGATGCTGGCCTCCGTGTCCCGTAAGCTGGTACACCGGTACGGAAAGAGCGCGCGCAAGCTCGAGCAGAACACTCATGGAGTCCACGCGACGCTCGCCACGCTCAATTTTGGTCACCCAACTCGTCGAACGGTTCAACCGTTGAGCGAGTCCCGCCTGCGTCCATCCACGGAGTTTGCGGAACGCGGCAATTCGCTTGCCAAGCGGCAGATCCTGGTCCATGGCCCACCCATTTCAGCAAGGGCTTGTTCACCAGGAGCAATATATCGTCCGCGACGCGCAGGGTGGAAACCGGTCTCGGTTACCGATTCGCGTGTCGCATCTTGGGGCGATCCGCGCCGCGACGTCGCCGCGGCTCATGGGACGGGCGTGGACACGGTACGAGGACCGGGCACAAGATCCAGGCCGGCCGTAGCCTCGCCCAGCGCTAACCGTCCATAACAGGCCGCCCGTTGCACCTCCAGGTAACCCTGCGTACGGCGGCAGGCATTGCCCCACGCAGTCCGTCGTTGCAGCCCTCGACAGGCAGAGCTGCTTGGTCCAAGGCTGCGGCGACCGCGGCTCGATCCCCGAGAAACGACGCGCCGCGGGCCTGCGCTGGAGCCATGACCCGCACCTGCGGGCCGCGTCGGCCACTGTACATCTCCATGACCGCCGACGGTTTATCCGCCATCACGCCGGCCTGCCGCCGCTGTGGACCGATGTACTGGCGAAACCGGAAGTAGCGAGTTCGAGGGCGTCTAGGAGCCGCCTGTGTAGCGCGTCGGGAATGTGGCCGCTGTCGAGCCCGGAC
Organism: Protofrankia sp. CiP3; assembly: GCF_917627345.1. NCBI lineage: Bacteria > Bacillati > Actinomycetota > Actinomycetes > Frankiales > Frankiaceae > Protofrankia > Protofrankia sp. CiP3. Next base: position 9,084 of record NZ_CAKJTM010000059.1, read on the forward strand.
TGCTGCTGTCTTTCAGCTAGGAGCGCCAGTTGATCGCCACTGAGATAGCTGCGAGCGGCTGGGTGGATGAGGAGGTCGCGGGCAGCATAGGCGTCTCCGCTGTGCAGGGCGCCATCAATGATCCTGTCGAGGACAGGTCGCAGTCGCTGGGGGGCGTCCGCGACGTCAAGGAGGCACAGGCCGAGCTGGATGTGGAAAGCCAAGTAAGCGGGGTCGTTCGACGGGAGGAAATCGTCCATTGTGTTTCTGTCATCGTCAGGGGTCTTGCCCCCCGTGATGCGCCTTTGGAGAAGGCCGAAACAGGTAGCGACGGATTTTTCCCAGGGCTGGGTGGTGGTTGTGGTGGCGAGCATCTGTTCGGCGGCGTGATGGTCTTTGCGGGCGTGGTGGGCGAGGATCGCGGCCTGGCGGCCGTCGAGGAGGCGCTGTCCGATGCCCTTGTAGCGCTGGAGGTGGTCGAGGACCTTGGTCCAGTGGCCGGTTCGGGTCAGGGCGCGGGTGCCATCGGCAAGCAGGACGGTCCACAGCCAGCGGACCGCCTCGGGGTGGTCGGCGGCGGTGACGAGGTCGTCGAACGCGAGCGTCCGACCGTCGATGGTGGCGGTGGTTCTTGCCGTGACTGCGCCGTAGAGCGTGGTGAGTATCTGGTAGGCGGCGAAGCCGTCTCCGGTGCGTAGCCGCAGCCGAGCCAGGTTGATCAATGGTTGGAGGGCGAGTTTCGCCGTCGCTGCGTCGAGCGGGCGGCGGAGCGGGAGGGTGTCGATCTGGTGCCAGCAGAGACGCCGGGCGAGGTCGGGCAGGCCGCAGTCGCTGACGATCAGCGCGCCGAGGTTGTGGGCCTCGGCTGCGTGCAGCAGCGCGTCGCCGCCGCCGCAGGCGGCCTGACGGGCAAAGGTGGCAACGTGGGTGATCCGGGTGTCGAGGGGTGGACAGTGTGGTCGGTTGCGGGGAACGAGGGGAAACCGGGCAGCGACGAGGTCGAACGCCGCGGTGGCCGCGGCCGTGGAGGTGAAGGCAGCCATGGCGCTCGCCGTTCTCACGACTGCCAGCGGATCGTGAGTCGGCTGTTCGGCCGGTCGATGTGGTATCCGGCGGGGAGCTGGTCGTCGGGGGTGTCCGCGGGGTGGGCAGTGATGACGGGCTCGGTCGGGCGTTCCTTGTGCCAGTGATGCAGCAGCTCGGTGAGCTGCGCGGCAAAGGCCGCCGCGTGGGGGCCGTGGGCGGTGACGCCGAGTTCGTCGATGTCGGGGGCAAGGGGGCGCAGGGTGATGTAAGCGATCGTGGAGCCGTCGTGGATGGTGGCCCCGGCCCAGCGCCGTGCCGGGGTGAGCTGGCCGTTCTGCTGGGCAGCGGCGTCGATGGCGAGGCGTGCGAACTGGGTGTTGGCAGTGATGAGCCACAGGTCGAGATGAGCGGTCGGTTCGTGGTCGTGGATCGTCAGACCGGTCCACAGCCCGTGCGGCGGGCTGTCGAGCGCAGCGCGGAGCGCCGGCTCGTCGGCGGGGTCGTGGTCGTCGAGCCGCAGGGCGGCGCCGTCGGCGAGGGTCAGCGTGCGGCCGGTGTGGGCGCCGGTGCCGCGCAGCGGGACGAAGCCGCAGACGAGCGCCGAGCGGCTGACCAGCTGGCCCGGCTCGACTGCGTCGAGCGCGAGCGAGCGGGTCAGGCCGCTTCCGTGCAGGCGTAGAGGTACGACGATCCGGCCGGCGGGGGCGAGCTGGTCCCACCAGGCCACGGCGATGTCCCACGCCCCCGCCGTGATCATGATTCGGTCGTAGCCGGCCCCGTCTGGGTAACCGGCCGCGCCGTCCCCGTGGATCACCTCGACCTGGTCGTAGCCAGCCGCCGCCAGCGCGCCGCGGGCGCTGACGGCAAGATCCTCATCGATCTCGATGGTGGTCACGTGGCCAGTCGAGCCGGCGAGCTCGGCGAGGAGCGCGGCGTTGATGCCGGTGGCGGTGCCGATCTCCAGAACGCGGTGGCCGGTATGAACGTCGCCCTGTTCGAGCATGGCGGCGACGAGGTCGGGCAGCGAAGCCGAGGACAGCGCGGTGCCGTCGGGCGCGCGGCGGGTGACAACGACCTGGTCGGCGTACGCGGTTTCTAGGTCAACGCCCGGCAGGAACAGGTGCCGCGGCACCGCGCGGAACGCAGCTTCAACCTGGTCTGTACGGAACGTGCCCCAGCGGCGGATGTCAGCGACCAGCGCGTCGCGAAGCTGCTCGGGGGTGCAGGTCGTCATCATGGTCACCGTTCGTCGAGGGTCGGGATTGGGTCGCTGTCGTCGAAGACGATGTGGGCAGCGGTGGCAGCCATCTGGGCCTGGTCGGCGGCGGGGATGCCGAGGCGGTTCCAGGCGAACAGGACGTGATGCGCCAGGACCGCGCGGATGCCGCGAGTGAGCTGGCCCTGGTCGGCGAGGTCCGCGAGTGACCGCCCGGCGTGCCGGAACGCCGCTGGCCACGCGGGCAGCGCTTCGAGTGGCCGGACTGTGCGGGCGGTGAGGAGCCGGTGCACGCCGGCCCGGGTGGCGGGTGCCACAGCGGGCTGCCGTGGGCGGACCTGGCAGGTGCGGCGATGGCCGGCGACGCGGGTCCAGATGTCGCCCTGCTCGTAGTAGTCCTGGCCGGCGGCGTTCAGCAGTGCCGCGGCCAGCACGAGTCCCACCTCGCGGCGGTGGTCGGGGCGGGCCTGGCCGAGGTGGACGAGAACGTTGCGGCTGTCGGTGTGGAAGAGCAGGTGCGCGACGTCCATGCCGGCAGGTCCACCGAAGGCGTGGGTCTCGGGCTCGTAGACGGCCGGCGCCCAACGACAGATCGCGCCGTCGGCGAGCAGGTCACCAAGAGTTCGTTCGCCGAGCGCTGTCGGGGTTTGTCTGATCTGGCCTGGGCCAGGCCGCCAGCGGATCCGCCAGGAGCCGGACTTTCTGGTGAACCACCACAGACTGATCCCGTTTGTCTGTTCAGCCGCGGTGAGCAGTGGCGCCAGCTGGGTGACCCCCAGGTGTTCGGCGGACCGCCAGTCATGGCACCACACGGTCACCCCGCACCAGGCGGCCTCGGTGTCGGGAGTGCTCACCCGTGGGCTCCCGGGTCCTGTGTTGGCTGCGTCGGTGGGAGGTCGAGCAGGAGAGCCGCCTCCCAGGCGGCGGCGGTGCCGGTCGCGACGGTATGCAGGACCGCGGCGATCCCGGCCGTGCCCTCGATGAGGCCGGGTAGCTGCCATCCGGTGCCCTGCGCTGTGTCGAGGCTGTCGAGGAGCCGGTCGACCAAGCCGGGCAGGTGGTTGCCGAGCGGGTAGAAGCGGGCGTCCGTGGCTGCGCAGCGGACGGTGGCGACCAGGCCTGCCCAGCCGTGGCAGAGTGCCGGGTCGGCGAACCGGCCAAGCTGGGCAGGGTCGATAAGGCAGGCAGCGAGAGCGACTTCGGCGCGCTGTTGACGGGCGGTGTCAGCCAGCGCGAGCGCGGCGAGCTGCTGGGCGCGGGCCAGACCGGGAGTACCGTAACACCAGGAGACGCGGCCCGGGCTTGTCTGGGCCGGGCGGCCGGCCAGCAGCTCACCGGCGGTGATCCGTTCGGGCCACCAGGGCCCGGCCGGGCCGTCTTGGCGCCAGGCGTCCAGCCAGCGGCAAATCCGGTCGAGGGCGTTGGCGTGGCCAGGGACGACGACCCCGCGGCGGAATGTGAGTGCCAGCAGCGCCAGTACACCGGCGATGCCGTGGGCCATGCCCAGGTCGGTATGGCCGTCGGCGAACGGCCCAGGCGGCGCTGTGGCGGGAACGTCGACGGTCCACCAGCCAGGCGCAGCCAGCCCGGCTGTGTCGGTGGCGGGTAACGGTTCGGTGAGCCGGACAAGGTAGGCCAGGATCTGGCGAAGCTGCTCGCTGCTGGCGTCGCGGGTGGCCAGGTAGACGCCGAGGCCAGTCAAGCCTCGGACCAGGTCGAACTCGGCGCGTTCCGGTCGCTGTCTCGCGTCGATCCGTGCGTGGGCCGCCGCGAGCCGGTCCTCGGCCAGCTTTTCGACGGCGGCGTGCAGCCGCTGAGCCGCGCCGAGGTAGCGGCCGGGTGGGGCTGCCGTCGTCAGCGCGAACGCGAGCGCCGGGGCGCCGAACCACAGGCCGGCACCCGGCCCAGCGGACAGGTCCTCCGTGGTGGCGGCCGTCAGCCAGGCGGCGACGGTGGCCCAGTCGCCAGCGTGGGCGCCATGGAGAACCGCGATGCCGGCCGCGCCCTGGGCTAGCGACTGCCCCTGCCAGCGTGGGCTGCTCGGGCTTCGGTCACTGCCTGGCTCGGGCGGTGGCGGCACGGTAAGCGTCTCAGCCAGCCGCGCCGCGACGGTGGCCGCGCGGGCCCGGCTTTCCATGACTGCGGTCATTGGCCTTCCGCTCGTGCCAGGTCAGGATAGGTCCGCTGGTCGGCGTTGTGGCAGGCGAGCGCGACCGCGCGGGCGAGCCGGTGGCAGGTGCGTTCCGCCGACGCGTCGATGCCGTGGACGCGGACGTGGTGCAGATGCAGCAGCGACCCCAGCACCTCGTCGCTTGCCGGCAGACCCGGGGATACGGCGAGCTGGGCCGCGTACCGCTCGGCCACCCGGCGCCGCGCGCGCCAGGCAGCCCATACCGCCGCCGGGAGCTGCCCGATAGCGTCGTCGGGAGCGGACCGGCCATCGCACATGCGGGACAGCGCGATGGCCTGGCGTAGGACCGGCCGTTGGGCCGGTGCTCCAGATGCCCGCAGGTTATCCAGCAGCCACCGCATCCCTGCCTGCCTGCCGCCGATCCACGCGCACGTCAGGTCGACCATGCTCACGGCCGTCAGCGCCGCAGGATGCAGCGCCCGGTTCGCGGCCTGGGCGGCCAGCTGGGTGACAGCGGCAGCCGAGTCAACGGCGAACAGATGCTCGGCCGCGGCGAGTGCCTCGCCGTCGCCGTAGCGGGCCGTCTCAGGGTGGTAGGTATCAAGCAGGAGATCACCGATGAGACGCTGTGCCCGCAGCTGCTCCGCCCACGCGCCGACCCGGGCTGCCGCTCGCCCGTAGCCACCGTCGGTGGAACCGCAGACGTCCGGTACAAGGTGGAGCCGGAGGCGTAGGTGCGGGGCGGGGTCGCGGTACCGGATGAACCACCATCGCGGTGGGCTCTCCCACACGTTGAGCAGCGCGGACAGATGGCGCGTGAGGATCGTGTCGACGACGTCCGGATGGCAGTAGAGCTTCGCGAACAGCACCATCGACCCCGGCAGGATCCCGGATGCCACGTCGACCACACCCCCCGGACCGGGCATCGTCACGACGGCCGGCGCGGGACGCGGGGCGACAGTGGCCGCGACCGGGACAACGATCTCGTGGGCCCGGCCGTCGGCCCAGCCATAGTCAGCCGGGCCTGGCGCCTCGGACAGGGTCACACCGGCGCCTTCACGGTCGAGTTCGGCACGCAGCAGATCGCGATCCATCCGCTCGTCAAGGTCCAGCCGTAGCCGTACGTCCGCCCGACCGGCACTCACCCAACGAGGCAGTCCTGACCGCTCCCGTAGCCGCGCAAGCGCGTCGGCCCACTCCTGGTCTGTCGCCCGCCGGCCCGGAAGATCGGACGGATCGATACGCCATCGGGCCGACGCCAGAACCGTGCGGCCATGACGAACCCTCGGCAGGAACGGCAGACAGCCTGCCACGCCCCACGAGAACGGGGTTACAGCGCCGGCGCCGACGCGGGGCAGCTCATGCAGCAGCCGCGCAAGCGGCGGGAAGGTCTGCCGGGCGGCTGCATGCGTCAACAGTGGCTCGATGACGACGCGCCGGGACAGGGAAACCAGGTAGAGCCGTTCGTCATCCGCCGTGACCGCCAGATCCGTCCACCGCAGCCCGCCGGGCTGGCCGTCGCGGTGCTCAGCGAGGGAGACCCAGTCCGCCAGGACCTGCGGTGTGCGGGTGACGTTCTCCAGCCGGGCATGCGCCGGCGGGAACGACAGCTGGGCCGCCACCGCGCCCTGCACCATCGGCGGTAACCGACGGAAGATCCCGACCATCCTGTGCCGGTCAGCATCGGGGAGCAGGTCCAGGAATCGGCCGCTCATCGCCGCCCCGGTACGGCTGACACCTGTGACCACCAGGGTGAACGCGCCCTTTGAAAGGGCTGCCGCCGACGATGCCAGCACCTCGACGCACATCTCCGCATGTGGCTCCGGCCAGGATCCAGCCGTCTGTGCGGACAAAACGTCGAGGGCGGCATCGTCTAGGATGACTTCCTCCTGGCCGTTGAGCGCCGCGCGCTGCACGAGCTGCAGCAGCCACTCGTCCCGGGGCGACAGGCCGCCGGCGGACACCGGCTCCACAAGGTCAAAATGCGTCGGATAGCCCAGCCCGACCACCGGGTCAACCAGCTGACCGACCCGGACCAACGCCGACACGCCGAACTTGTCCAGGAACCTGCGATGATAGTCCTGCCAAGACGGATGACCAGCCGGATACGGGGTCAGCCGTCGCAATGCTTCGGCAGCCGTGGCGGCCTCCGCCGTCACGATGTCCGGTAGCACCACCTCGCAGCCCAGCCGCAGGTCGACCGCCAGCGGCTGCTCGACCACCGCGCACACCGCCTGCATCCGCTCACCGACAGCGGCCAGACGTGGCCAGATGGACGAGCTGTCCGTGTCGCGCGCTGCTCTCAACTCCGTCTGGATCTCCCGAAGATTACCCACGAGGTGTATCAAGGGATCACCGGGGCTGTCGTCGTGCTGGTTGGAGGCGGCCGGTAGACACGACTCCCCGATGCCCTCCAGCGCATCGAGAAGGTGGGCAAGGCTGTCCGTGCACGTTGCAGGCGGTCGCAGGCTACTCACGAGCACCCCGCACACCAACAGCTGGGCAACCATGTCCTCGACGCCCGGCCGAGCAAGGCCGAGCGTGGTCGACACCAAATCGACAAGATTGACAAAGGCTGCGGGTGCCGCTGCGGACGCCACGGCAACCTGAACAGCTCGGCTATGACGGACCGACACTTCGGCGGGAAGGAAGGCGTCCGTCGGCGGGTGTGCATGCGGACGCCATGGCACCACAAGCCGCTCGCCGCGCACCACGGCCAGGTCGTTGGCGACCACGGTCAACGACGCGCGCACCCGGCTCATGGACTCTAGCCAGGCGACGACCGCAGCCAGCCACACCGAGTCCGCCCGCGGGTAGGGACGATCATCACCAGTCCACAGCAGCCCCGGCTCGGCGCCGAAACGCACCGAGGCCACACCGGCGAACAACCCGAAAGGCGTCGCCCGCCGGCTCATCCGCACCAGGTAGCGGGCCACCGCCAACCCCAGCCGGCGAACCTGCCGTGCCGACGGCCGACGGCCTTGGCACACGTCCTGCACCCGTGCCGCGAGTGTCGGACTCGCGATCGCGACGGCGCCCGCGACGGCCTGCGGTGCCCAGACCCCGGCCAGCCATGCACACCAGCGGTCCACATCGTCGCAGTTCGCGCCCGGCCACGAACCTGCAGCTACAGCCATCGCAGGCTCGTCCGACATGGCGGCAGCGCGGAAAAGCGCCGCGTCGAGGGGCACATAAACCGGCGGGCAGCCCCGTGAACCCATGGCATCGCCTCCACCTGATCAGCAGCTGCCCACGAGACGGCAGAGACGTGATCCGGGTGTCGCCGGGCCGTGCTCCGAACAACACCCGGACTCGCGGTGATGTCAGCAGTCCTTCTGCTTGTTCGTCGAACAGCCGTTGTCCGTGGTGCACAGCAACGCGTTCACCGCGTCGCCCTGCTCGACGATCGAGACGTCGAGGTCCAGCTCGCCGACCTCGGCGGTGGCCATCGCGTCGGACGTAAAGGCGTCCATGGTCATCACGCTCCCTGTCTGCCCGCTCACGTGAGAGATGGGCTCCCGAAGGACTTCAGTAGTGCGGTGGTACCGCCCTCGACCAAGGGGTGTGGAGTAGGTAGTCCCCGCCATTGCGGCGGTACCCGAGTGAGGGATGGCTCGGCGCGGCCGACGCAGGGTTCCCACATCAATCGATAGTCCTGGGAACTCCTTGCCGACCACACCTTCAGTTGCAAGCGTGAAGCCCCGTCGCTCCACGAAGTGACACACCTTGTGTCACCGATCCGCTGTTGTCGGACGCTTGGCGTGATCGCCTTGCTGGGCATGTCGGTCACCAGGGTCTCGGCCTAGCGGCTACCGGCGCGCCACCAGCTAAGATCGCCAATCGGACCATTATTGATCATAATGGCGAAGGCAGGAAGCACGGCGACGAGTTCGTACCCAACATCATCACAGCCGGCCAGACACGGCGACGCGCGGCGCCAGCGCCAGTAAGCCCGAGGTTGACACGAAAGCATCCATACATGGCACGCGTGAGGTGGCCGGCCGATCCGTCCCCGACCACAGCCCCGGAACGGCAGACAGGAGAGCTGATGACCTTGGTGTACGCGTCGGCGGGCATGGCTATCCGGGTTCGCGAGTAGTCCACACCGCGCACCTGGCCGGAATGCGCGGCAGCTCACCGAACACCATCGCGTCCTACCGCGACGCCTTCAAAGCGCTGATCATTTTCTTCCGGGGCCCCGGGCCGTTCTCCCGGACACGCTCACCCTCGATCGCATCGACGCCGATGCCATCGCCGCGTTCCTCGACTGGCTCAAGGACAGCCGGCACAACACCATGTCCACTCGCAACCAGCGCCTCGCCACGATCAGCGCGTTCTCCCGTACGCGGTTGGGCTGGGTACTTCCGCTACGGAAACTCGGCTTGGATGTTCGACAAGATGCAGGCCTACGCCGTGCACCGACTGGCGATCTGTGGCGCATCGTCACAAACACAGCCGGGCGTGGGGTTGGCGGGTCGTGGCCTACGCCTCACCCGACCACGTCGGCCTGCTCAACATCGACGGGACCGTGCGCTCCCGACCGAACCGCCCCTGGAGATCACCGAATGCCGGCGGTGAAAGACGTCGGTGAGCCGTGCGCGGGAAAACCGCATGTACGGAATCGACGGGAGGGAGCTGGAAACGGAACGCTCACGCGTCACCGCGCGGCTCCCTACCCAACCAGTCCCCGTTCCGTAGCTGCGCCGCCGGGTAGCTGCAATCCCCCCAAAGCCCGTCTGAAGTCTCACTGCAGCGCCGAGCGGACTTCGGTCGCGAGCCGGCGCTGCACCATCGGCAGGTTGTCACGGAGCGGGAGCAGAACCAACGGCATCTCGAGGACCGAGGAAAGAACCCCTCTCAGGTCGCCAATCTGACCGGGGATCAGGCTCAGCTGGGCGACCGGGTCGCCGTCCGGGGCGAGCAGCGCCCGGCCCAGACGGGCAAGCGTTGACAGCAGCGGAGCACCTGCGGCCAGGTCGAGCCCTGGTTCGAGGTCTCCAACGGCGGCGAGGACAGCCCGCGCGACCGGCGCCAGCGGATGCGGGGCGCCGCCGTCGTCGACGCGGCCGAGCACGCCATGGCCGAACCATCGGGCCGCGCGAAGCTGGCCTTGGTCCATCTCAGCGGGCAGCGTCAGGTCAGCCAGCCGGGCGGTAAGCGCCGGGGCACCAGGAGGCGACTGCCGCCGGGCCGTGGGCAGCCAATGCCGGACGATGGGTTCGACGTGCAGCGAACGGACGGCGCGCCGGCCGATCTGCTGGGTGAACAACACCGCACCGCGGGCGAGAAGGGAGTCCGTCCCGCCTAGCTCAGCCATGACCAGGCACGCGGTAAGGGCCGGCGCGAGTTCGAGTTCTAGGCCCGGGCGCAGATTGAAGGCCGCATCGCCCTGAAGAGACAGCCATGTGCTGAGCGTCCGCCGAACCTGTGGTCCGGCGAGGCCGAAGTCCGGCTCCCCGTGGCGATACAGCACGCGTTCCGCCAGCCGGATCAGCCGTTCTTCGACCTGTGCTGGGCTGCTGACATCGGCCAGTTCGTCGGCGTCGTCGACCCGCGTCAGGCCCACCCGGGACCAGGTACGGTAATTGGCGACGATTCGGTCATTCTCGGCCAATGCACTGAGCGCAGTGCCGGATGCGAGCCGGAACGGTAGGTCGACGGGATGAGTTCGGCTGCCAGCCAGGACAGCGCCGATCCCATCGCCGTCCAACGACGAGACCTCCGCCAGGATTGGCTCGGCGGTCGTGAGCTCGGCACGGACCCCCGTCAGCCGGATCAGCACCCCCTCGGGCTGGATCCGTGCGACGACCCGGTGCCCTGCTCCGGTGTCGACGCCGGTGCCCGTCACGGGTTCGACCCGCATCTCGGAGCCGAGACGCAGCGCACGCCGGAACCGGATCAGGGCCCGGGTGCGGACAGCGGAGACCGTGCCGTCGCTCGCCGCCTGCCGCACCCGGACCAGGCCGCCAGCCGTAGGGAGGCAGTCTCGCAGCTCGGCCACGGTCGGCCGGTCGACCCACGACGCCTCCACCACAGGCATCCAGCGGAATCCCTGATCGTGCATGGCCCGGAGCAGAACTCCCTTTGGCTGGTCCTCGTCACCGAGGACGTCGATCAGCTGAGCCTCGAACTCGTCCTCATAGGGCGCCGGTTTCGGGACGTCGGGAATCCGCGCGACAGGTACTCGCGCCCGGCGCCCGCGTGCGTCCTGCTCGTCACGCGTCTCTATGTGCAGCCACACGAACTGTCGCCGCTCAGCCAGCTTCCGCGCGGCCAGCACGGTAACGGCCGGCGGCGCTCCCGGGACCACGGTGGTCGCCGCGACCCGGTGGTACGCGCCGCCCGAGCGGACGATTAGGTCCTGGCCGAGCACGCCAACCGCGGCGCACATGAGCAGGCGGCCGACGGCCCAGCGGCTCGACGGCTGCCGTCGGCGCGACACGGTGACGGTCTCGCCTTCCATCCCGTCGATGGTGACCGGGATGACCCCACCGAGGCTGGTGAGCGCCTCGGCACCTCCGCCGCCGGCCAGCAGGCCAAGAAGCCAGTCCCCGCCGGCATCTGATGGGAATTCGACCTTTAGCCACGGCAGTCCGAGTAGCCGCAGTGAACCGTCGCCCGCGACGCCGAGCAGGGCGGTGTTGTCTTGGACCAGCGGTCGCCCGTCGTACACCACCACCGAGTTGGCGTCGTCCAGCCAGACGTTCTGGCCTTCGCGGAGGCGAGGCATCGCCTCGCCGATCGGATAGGTCAGGGTGTACTCGCCCGCCCCGAGCCGAAGCCCGCCGCAGCGCCGGTCGACTCGGTCCACCGGCAGGATCGCCCGGCCAACGCCGCCCGGTTTCCCCGCTGGCGGGTTCGCCGGCAGCAACGCGCTGCGCGGCCCCGGAGACCAAGACAGCAGCCGCAGGCGCCGGGGCTCGGCGACGTCGCCGAGCACGTAGCCCAGCTCGACGCGGTCGCCGGGGCCGAACGCGTTCCACGACAGGTCGTCCAGCCGGGCGCCGTTGGTCCCGACCAGCAGTGGCCCGCCGAGCTCGGCGACCCGCCCGGGACCGAGTTCCACCCAGATCCCGTGGGCGTGCCGACCGTCCGGCTCGACGGCGGGCCCGGCGACCGTGTACGAGTCGGCGTGCGGGGTCACGCCGCGGTCCAGACGGCGTTCGGTGATGGCGGTCGCGGGCAGACCAAAGGAACGTATCCTGTCCAGGCGGTATCGCAGTGTCCACAGCCCGCTGGCCTCGTCGAAGAAGACCGGCTCGTTCTCGACCGTGCGGTCGTCGATGTCCTGGGGCGCACCCTTGTGGGGCTCGCCGCTCCAGTGCCAAGTGACCGTGTCGTGGTAGCGCCACGTCTGCTGGCAGGCACGGCGCACGTCTTCCCGGTCGGTGTCCGCGAAGCTGAGGAAAGCCCAGGGGATCTGGAAGCTCGCCGGGCCGGGCCGCCCGGACGACCCCCCTGGCACCTGTCCTCGGATCGGCGCGACGGTCACCGCTTTGGCCTCGTCCCCCGCTGTGTCGAGGAAGGCTGCCCGTATTGGCACGTCGCTGGGCGGGCCGACCCTGGTCCGCCCGTTCTCAGCGGTCAGCAGGGCGATCTTCGGGTGCCGGCTGTACAGTAACACGCGGCCGTGGTCGGCCGACGCGGTGGTCGAGATCGCGGGCAGGCCTGCGACCGTCCACATTCCCTCGCCGCCGGCCAGCCCAGGGGTCGTCCACAGCCGGCCCTTGGGCAGTACGATCGCGGGCCGGCCCTGCGCGTCGACGTAGGTGCGATCGGGCCAGGCGGCGAGGTCGAGCCGCAGCTGACCGTCCCGCACGGCCAGTCGGACCAGCGCGCCTCGGCCAGCCTCCTGGGCTGCTCGTGGCCCGTCGACGCGGGGCAGGTAGTAGTTGATGCCGGGCCGGACTTCGACGGTCTTGCCCCCGTCGTCACCAAGCGTCGCGAACAGGCGCCCGCCAGTGTGGGTGACCGCGCTGACCAGGCTCTTCCCCGGGCGGGCAGGCGCGGAGGTCAGGTCACCGGACCAGCGTCGGGTACGCTTGTCGTACCGGACGCGAACCAGCTTCACCGCCTTGCCGGAGTAGTACGACTTCCTGCCCTCGTCGAAGAGCTGCGGCAGCAGGTACTCACGCCAGGAGAACTCGCGGCGGAGAACGCGGACGGTCAACGGCGGTTCGTCCGGGTCCGCGAGCACCTCGTCCGGGAGCCGAAAGTCGACGAACGTGTCGTTGCTCGTCCGGCCAATGTCACCGGCCACCATGAACAGGCGCTCGCCGGCGCCGACGCCGGTCGTTGTGCGGTCGGTCGAGGCGACGAACCGGCAGCCCACGTGGGAAAACAGCCGGGTCCTGCCACGGGACGACTGGTAGGACTCGTGGTCGAAACGGGCCAGGATCTCCAGTGCCGAGAGGTCGAGGCTGCGGGTCTGGCGGGCGACGATCGTGAGCACGCGCTCGACGCTCGCGTCGTCCAGCAACGCCGCGATGGGACGTGACTCCGAGCTGTCTCCCCGGTCCGACGTCGCCATCCGGCTCACGTAGACCCGACGGATCGTGACCCGGCGCCGTTCGGTGTCCACCTTGACCATCACCCGGTGGACGATCCTGGAACGTTCCCCCGCTTCCAGCGCGACCTTCCCCGCGGTCTGGATCTCCACGTCCTCGGGAAGGATGTTCATGACCGTGCGGCCGTCGGGGCTCACCCGGAAGTCGGCACGGGCCAAGCGGTCGCCGTGGAACATCGGGAACGCCTGCTCATCCGAGGTGCGATGGTCGCCCACCGTCAGTTCGTCCGGCCCCAGCAGCACGGTGTAGCCGTGTCCCCATTCGAAGCGGTGCCAGGTCTGCCCACCGGCTTCCTCGGAGCCGACGTAGAACACGTCCCGCCCGAGCACGCACCGCGGCTGCTCGGTGCCCTCGGCCACCCCGGCGATGGCGAGCGCGAACTCGGCGGCGGAGTACGGGCTCGCGTGCCGCGTCGAGGCGGTCAGACCCTCCCCGGCCCCGGCCGGGGCCTGCTGGATCCGCGCCCGGACGTTGACGGTCGAATACGTCGGTCCGGCCACATAGGGCGCGTCATCGGGGGCGAGCGGCACGGACAGGCCGGGCAACCGCAGCTGCGCATTCTCCAACCGGCCCAGGCGCTCGACGACCTCGCCGTCGGCGAGCTGCTCAAGGATCTCCTGCCATGGATCCACGGCGTGGCGGCCCGACCCGGTGGACGCCGACGCGGCCCCGGCACGCACGACCAGCTCCCGCCGCACGCTCACCAGGCCGTCCCGCTCGAACCAGGCGTGCAGGCGAACCTCGCCGACTACACCGGGTACAGGGGACGTCGCCGGCGTATCACCGACGATCTCGATCCCGCGGTCGAGGACGAGCACACGGCTGGATTCGCCGCCCCGCCGAACGCCGTGCCCCAAGCGCTGGGCGACGGTCGCGCCCACACCCAGCGGACGCCCGGCCGGCCGGCGCCGGACCACATACACGTCGGCCTGGTCAGGGCGCGCGTACAGCGCCACGCGTTCGCGTTGCATGTCGCACTCACCGAGGAACAGACACTGGCCGTCAGGTACGTCGTCTTTTGTCGTGTGGTTGTAGAGCGCCACGGCGAACGCCTGGCGCTCCTGGAACGCAAACACCCAGCCGTCCGGTGTGCTGGCACCGTGGAAGGTCTCGCCGAGCATTCCCCGCGGCACGATCCGCCCAGCGATGCATCCGGCGGGCAGCGTGCCGGTCCGCGGTGGCGAGCCATCACCGAGGTCCACCCAGACGTCATAGCGGTCGATCTTGCGTTCGCCGTCCAGGTAGACACCACTGACGACGCCGCGCACCACGTCGGGAAGTTCGGTGGCGACGGGGCGCAGGCGGGTGGCTAACTCGTCGGCCGTCAGCCGGGCGGCGGGCGACGCTCCGGCGGCGCCGGCCTGCCGCACCGGCGCGCGAAGCACTTTCACCTTGGGTGGCGTCGACTCACGCCCCTGGAGACGGGCGAACAGGAGCGAGTCGCGCTCGATCGCCACCGTCATCGGATCCCCTGCCGCGGTATCGACCACGGCGTGCACGAAGCTGCGCCGGATCTCACGGCCGCCGAGGATGCGCCGCAGGGGGAAGACTCCGTCGCGAGGGTCGTCCCAATACGCCTCAAACCGCTCCTTCCGCTCCTTGTCCGGGGAGTGGGGCCGGACGAGCCGGTCGGGTTGCAGCAGGGTTCCCGTCACGATGCCCAGCCGGGCATTCGCCGCGTCCCATGGGTCTGGACGGAAGGCGTGGCGCCGGAAGCGCACGCCGGGCGACGCGTCGAGCCCGGTCACCGTGACTCGGGCGGGAAATCCCGCGCCGGCCGGATAGCCGCGGGCGTGCGACACGTCGGCAGTCCAGCCGTCGTCCCGGAGCTCAGCGGCCCAGTCCGCGTCATCGTCGCTGAACAAGACGACCCAGTCGACGTTGCGGGTGTCATGGGATCCCTGCCGGGCGAGGCCGGGCCAGCGGTGCTGCGCCCCCTCGGGTGGCGCGTCCAGCAAGGCGAGGACGGGATCAGGGCCGGCAGCGAGCCCCACGTAGAGGAGGAGCCCCGCGCCTGCCCGGTCGAGCAGCTCCGTCACGTCCGCGAAGCTGGCCCAGTCCTGCGTGTGCAGGAGGTAGGACCGGCCGGGCGTGGTGGTGAACCGGTGGCCGCCGGCCTCCTGTAGCCGGTCCGGCCGGCCGGGTCCGACGTAGGTCAGGACTGTGGCACGGCAGCTGTCGGGCCCTTCGTATGGCAGGTCGTCGGCGATCAGCTCGATCAGGGTTCGGTCGGCGGGCAGCCAGCAGCCGGCGTCAGCGTCCCAGCGGGCGAGGGTCTCGACCACGGGATCGCCGTCCCAGCGCCCGGTCAGCTCCCGGGAGAGGTCCGGGTCCCACGGTCCGCGAGCGCTCTGTGTGCCGCCCTGGCGGTCGAGGACGTAGCCGGGGACCCCGTCGACGAGGACCCGCAGGCCAGTGCCCATGTGCGGCACCGCCAATTCGGCGCTGACCCAGGCCGCCCGGATCTCGTCAGGCTCGGGATCCGCGCGTCCCGCGGCCGTCGTCCGCGCACGCTCGGACTGCGCCCACCGCTCATGGTCTGCGTCCCAGCGCACGCGGAGCAGACAGAGGTCACCCACGGTACGGCCGTGGTCATCCGTGTCGATCACTTCCACGGGCTCGCCGGCGCCCCAGTTGACCGAGAGGACCGCTTGCCCGGCCTCATGGCCGACGGCACACACAACCCCGAACACCCGGCGGGGAACGCGGGAGCCCCGCCAGGTCTCGAGCTGGCGGGCGCGCGCGGACGGAGTGAGGGCGAAGAGGTCCTTGACCTTCGCGCCATCGTCTCCCACCCCTGGCTTCTGGCCGGCGAGCAGGACGGCGTCGGTACCCTGGTAGCGGTCGTGTACCTGGGCGCGTACCACGCGGGGATCGGTCTGGGCCGTCGCAGCAGTCTGGGCCTGCCCACGGGAATACCCGGGGACGATCAAGAGCCGGCCGACGGGGCTCAGCATCGCCGCACGCCAGTTGCGCACCAGCGCGCGGCCGAGCGTCTCCGTTTTGTTCCACGTGAGCGTGCTACGGGCCACGCCGGCGACCAGGATCCGGAACTCCCGGTCGATGGCGTCGTGTGCCTCCTTGGCTGCGAGCAGGCCCCACGGCCCCTCGGCCAAGCCGGCCCTGCCCAGCCGGGCGGCGCGGGACGCGCTGATCGTGTTGACCGCCCGCAGGCGAAGCCGGTTCATCCCCTCCGCCGGCAGCGGGCCATCGGCAGACCCCAGCGCCTGCAGGAGCCGCTGGTAGTACCGTGGAGCGCCGACGCTGAACTCCACGGTGGCGTCGACGACCACCTCCAAGACCTGCCGCAGACGTTCGTCGGCCGCCGAGCGGGCGGGCTCAACCGCCGACGGCCTCCTGATGTCGAAGAAGTCCAGCGCCGCGCCGCGGATCTGGCGTGCCCACTGCCACGGCTCGTTGATCCTGACCATGAGGTCCAGCCAGGACGTCACCCACTCCGGGGTGTCCGCCGGGTCACCTGGCGTGGCCTCACGCAGCAGCGCGGCCAGCCGCAGCGTCCGCATCGCCATCCGGGGAGCCTTCGACCGGGCCAGGATCTCGACCTCGCAGTCGTGTTCCCGCCACACGGCGAGGGGATAAGGATCGGCGGCGAGGAGGACACGGTCTCTGAGCTGGTTGTTCGGCTCGCGGTTCTTCCTGGCCGCCTCCTTCTCGTCCCGCTCGAACTTCGCGAGCATGTCCGGCAGGTTCGGGATCCAATCCGTGTCCAGGACGGCGTTCGCGTCGGGATAGTTGCGACGCAGGATCTGCATGCTCGGCCGGGCGGAACCGGGGTCGAAGCTCAGGCGATCCGCGGCGGTCGCGAGTACCCGGCGCGCCTCGGCGACCTGCCCGTCGTAGTCGTCGAACCAGGACTGCCGACGGCCGGCGGCCCGGTCCGCGCGCCACGCGCCGGCGGAGGACTCCTCGATCCAATGCTCGGCGCCCTGCAGAGCCGGCCGGCGAAAGAGCCGGGCCCACTGCTCGTTCTTGCGCGGGCCGAGTTCGCCCTTGAGAACCCGGCCGTCGCCCTCCAGCAGCAGGCGGGCGATGACCGCGGGCGTGACCTCCGGATAGGTGGCTTTCCCCACCCGGTCGACCGTGCGCTGGACGTGCCACATCAGCCCGCACATCGAGGACGAGACCGGCGGCAGGTCTTTCGGCCGGGGCCTCCCGGTCCTGAGATCCGCGAGGAAGAACCGGAACCGTGAGTCAGCCAGCACGTCACGCGCATGGAAGAGCAGCGCGACGAGGTGATCGTCGGGTCGGCCGGCGGACGCCATCTCCGGGTCCGCGTCCCGTGGGTCGGGCAGCCTCGGGATGATCAGCCGCAGCAGCCGGACGGCGGTGGCGGTGGTGGCCATCAGCGCGAGCAGCGGCGCGTGCTCGTCTGCGGCGGGGTACCACGACTTGGCCGCCCGGTCTTTCTGGGCGACCTCTCCGACGTAGTAGTTGTCGTTCTTTCGGCGCAGCCACGGCGAACAGACGGCCGACGGGTCACGGCCCTCGGCCCGGGCCGTGTCGGCCGGCGACCCACCGTCCCACGGACGGTCAGCGACCAGCACAGCCGGGGTGGAGGGCCGGTGATTCGACGGCCAGCGCAGCGCCGCAGGGCCGCCGAGCCAGCGACCGGCGTCCGCCACGTCCCGCGCGTGGTCGTCCTCGGTGTCCCGGTCGGGCAGCGGGACAAGCACCGCGGGGCTGTCCGTGGCCGTCAGCGGGCGGTCGTCCGGAGGTCCCCACCACAGACGACTCAGCCGCACCGTCTCCTCCGGCCAATGTGCGGCCATCAGGTCCCAGAGCGTCTGCTGCCACAGCACGGTCGACAACGCGGCGTCGCCTGGTCCGGCCTGGGCGCCGAGCCGGTCCCGGACGGCCCTGCGCTGTTCCAACGCGGACAGGTCCGGTGCGCCGCCCGCCCATAGCCGAAACAGCCACCCTCCAGCGATCTCCTGCTCGACCAGCCGGGACGAGATGCCCCGATGGTCGATCTGCGCTCCGAACCAGCTGTCCGCGAGCACCCTCAGCAGGTCGGGCTCCAGGTCCGCCGCGCCGTGGCCGACGCTGTCCAGGACGCGGCGGACCTCACCGGCGGACTCGCCGGCCGAGGACCGGATGACCGCGTCAGCGGCCAGGATGAGCGGCAGTCGGCCGAACGCGTTGCTCAGCGCGTCGTCCACGACGGTCATACGCCGTTCGCCAAGGCATATCGCCGCCGCCACGCCCTGGTCCTCCTCGGCCAGCAGGTCGAGCAGCGTCAGCCCGACGATCTCCAAGCCAACGTCGCTCACGTCCTGGTAAGCGGGCACCGGATCGCGCGAGGCGCGCTGGTTCGCCGGCGGGAGGTACGCGAGCGCGTCCCGGAGCCGCTCGCCCAGGTCCGGGGGAAGGCCGGTCGCCGACTCCTCGAGGAGCCGGGCCAACGCGACGCTGGCGTCACCACCCGCACCATCCGTCTCGTGGCCGACCGACGCAGCCAGGTCGATGCAGAACTCGCTGAGCGCCTGCATCAGATGCGCGGGCGCGTCGTCACTGCGACGATGGGCTGCGGACAGCAGCGGGCGCAGGGCGTGCAGACGCAGCGCCAGCTCCGCTCGACGCAGCCGGTCCACGGCGGCGCCCAGCTGGTGCGCGTCGGTCGACGGCGAGCGGAGGATCTCCATGACGTCGAGGTAGTGCGTGGTCTGTGTGATCGTGAGCCGGTAGGCCGCACAAAAATACCAGTCGGCGAGCATGACATAGCTCCAAGCAAAGTCCGACGGCCGCCGCGCTACCGCGACAGCGCGGCCCGGCGTCCTCCGAGGATGGACGGATCAATATCAGAAAGGGGCTGGTGCCGGGAAGACCGGATGGAACAGCTGACGATAGGAAGCGGCCCAGTCCGCCACCTCGGAGTCGAGCTCGTCTCGGACGTGGGCGAATCCGAGTACCCTCCGCAGGCTTTCCGGCCACGTTCCGATCTGACGGACCACGTCGTCATCCAGCCCATGGCGGGCCAGCAGCGCCCACGCCGCCGGGCTGGGCACGCCACCCGGCGAGAGGTCGGCCAGCGTGAGACCGACGCCGATTCCGGCGCGCAGCGCCAGGTCGGCCGCCCGCGGGCTCTCGCGGCCGAGCAGGAACCCCGCGTCGGCGTCGCGCTGCGATCCGGACTCGGACGGCCGGCGAAGCATCGAGGCTCGGTAGCGCAGGACGGCGAGCGCCGCGTCCGAGGCGCGCGTCCTCCAGGCGTCCACGAGGGCGTCCGCCTCCGCCGGCCGGCCGACGCGAGCCAGACCGACCACGACCGCGTCGAGCGCCTCCGGAGACAGCAGGCCGGGCGGGATGGCCTCCGGCCGGACCGGCGAGTTCGCCGACTCGGCCGCAGCAAGCCATACGTCGATATCGCGGTCCCGCGCGGCGGCGACGGCCAAGGACGCGTACCGGTCCGGGCTGGCCCGCGTGCCGGCATGCGCCCGCAGGACCGCCTCGAAGAAACCCGGTGGTTCCCCTGCCGCGTGATCCCGCAGATACAGTAGCTCGTTAATCTCATCCGACCATCGCGCCATGCCCTGCGCCGCCCACTCGGCCAAGAGGCCTGCAGCCTTGGCCTCGAGCGGGCCGGCGGGCTGGCCTGCTCTGGAGCGGGGATCAGCCGCTGCGACCGCACGCTGGATCGCCGCGAGAGACAGCCCGCCGCTCGGCGCGGGAGCACCGGCCTCGCTGCTGGGCGGGGTGGCACCAGGAAGGTCGCGGGTCACGATGGTGACGTCGGTCCATGGCATCCGCAGGTCCTCGCCACACAGCATTTGCCCGATCCGCGCTGCGGACTCGATGGCGTCGACGGCCGTGCCGGCTGCGGCCGTCCGGCCCGGCCGGACGTGGACCACGACCGCCGCGCCGGAAAGAACGGTGCCGATGCTCTTGACGGTCTCGAGGGTGACGACCGCCCCTTCGGACGAGGTGCCGGCGTCGTCGTGGGGTACGACGATGCCGATCGACGCGCCATCGGGGTGGCGCTCGACGTGGTCGACGAAGCCAGCGGACGGGTGCTCAAGCCACGCTTTCAGTTCGCGGACGGTGCGCGGTCGGTCGCCGCCGCGTGGGCGCAGCGTGTACCAGCTGCGACGGGGCCACATGCGGGTCAGGGAGCGATGCTGCCGGTAGGTCACGTCGAACAGGCCGCGTTCCTCCACGGACCGCAGCAGCCCGGTGAGGTCCGTGGCCGCCACGTCGGCGAAGACGCCGCGCAGCGGTCCCCGGTCCAGGCCCCACAGGACGTCGAGCCGGGCGGGATAGGCGTCGCCCGGCGCGAGGCGCTGGTCCATCCGCCGCCAGTCACCGGGAACGTGGTACCCGGACAGCGACGCCAGGTCGACGGTCGCTGCTGCGCGGGGACGCGGGTCGACACGAACCTCACCGGTTCCGCGGCCGATATGCAGCACGGGGAGCCACCAGTGCTGGGACAGTGACTTCCGCACCTGGGCGAGCGCGCGTTCCACAGATCCGTGGTCCGCCAACGACTGGCACAACGTCGCGGTCATCGCGAGGGCCGTGCTGTTCCTGATCGGCCCGCGCATGCCAATCACGTACGGCACACCGAGGCGAACCAACGTCTCCGCGACACTGTGCCAGCCCGCGTCGGAGCTGGCACCGGCCGCCGGCGCGCCGGGCAGGGCGGTGTCGCATGCGGCGAGAATGGCGACGCGCACGCCGGCCTTCGCCAGCAGCTGGGCAAGCTCGCCCGCGGGCAGCAGGATCGGCTGCGCCGCTCCTCCCGGACCGGCCACCACGATGCCCTCCGGGGTGCCGTGCCCGCCGAAGTAGAAGCCCCACGCCGGCTGGGCAAGCGCCCTTTCCAGACTGGGTCGGTCTACCGGCTCGTCACCTGGCTCGACTTGGAAGCCACCGCTCTCCAGCAGGCGGACGCGGCGGTCGGTTTCGGTGGCCGAGGCCCGCATGTCGTCCTCCATCTTGGCTATCGGCCAAGAGCCGCCGTCGTCGGTGCCCGCGCCGACGACGCCGTGCACGGTCAGCGCGGTGGCGAGCACCAGGGTGCCCCGCGCCTCGTCGCCGTCCCGGTCCGGCCGGGCGAAGTCCTCGGACTGCCGGACGACCGACAGCCGCGGATGCTGGACGAGGTACTTCGCCTCGATCGACAGGCCGTCGAAACCGACGGGCAGAGCGGCCAGCTCCCAGGGCACCGCAGCCAGTTCGGCGTCGTCGATCTCGAGGCGCAGGCGAACTCCGCCATAGCCGTCGCACGCCCGGCTAAGCGCATCGCGGAAAAGATCGAAAACGACGCCGTCCGGCAGCAGCGCCGCACGCAGTATATCGGCCTCGTCGGATTCGGCGGACACCCCCCGTTCGGCGAAGAGGGCCGCATAGCCGCGCGCAACATCGACGGCCAAGGAGCCGATGCCCGAAACGCGGCGCCCACTCGCGTCCCGGGCATCGAGAACAACACCAGCGAAGGACATGCCCGGCACGTCCCGCTCCTGCGGTGCGAGAACACTGTCATCCCGCCGTACACGCAGCTCGAAGTCTTCGTAGTGGTCCGGCCAGTCCGACTCGTTCATGCCCTCTCCCCGTACCGCGTCCTGCCCGGCGCCAACGAATTCCTGCGAGTATGCACAGCCGGCCCGGCAACCCCGTCAACTACCCCGCTAACATGGCCCTTCGCAGTAGACCGGAAACCGTGTTCGATCAGTTACCGGCCAGAGGGCCTCCATGACAACAGGACGTAGCTACGGGCGGCACATGCACGATGTTCGGTTATGGAGTGTCGTTGACACTAGCTACTTTCGGCAAGTGATCGGATACGAAATCCAGCCAACTGCGAAGAGCCGCTAACATGACACCTCCTCGCGCCGCGCGAACATTCGGCACAGGACCACCTGAAAGGCGAGAAGGCGTATGGACACGCCGGTTACCCGACAGCCCACGGAGCCACCGGCTCGCGGCGGCGAACACCTGCTGGTCAGGCGGGCAGCCGACAGCGAGGCGTGGCGGTCGGTGAAGAATTCGACCAAAGAGAGGCTCGCAGCGCTTGAGGAAGAAGCCGCGCGTGGTCTCGACGACGAGGATTTTGAGGCGAAGCTCGCCGAGCTGGTGAAGGCCGACCCAGTACTTAGAGCGGTGGTGTCGGGACTGCGCCAGCACGGTCCCGACACCGAGCGCGGGGTCCAGCAGGTGCCCGGTGCCACCCCAAAAGTCAACCTGTGGAAATGTCCCAATTCGGGCTGTACGGAGAAGCCGGTTCCGGGCACGTACACGAGTCCGATCGGCGCGACGACCTGTGCTAAACACCCTAGCCAGACCCTGGTGCGGGTTCCGTGATCGAAGGACTGGCCAAGTCGCTCATCGAGCCGCTGTCGGCGCACTGGCGCAACGCGTCTCTCGGCGCCGCGGCCTCCCTCTGGCTAACGTTTGCCCTGTTGTTCGTCCTCAGCCACAACGGGGCGGCGGACTGCGCCCGGCCGGGCGGGCCGTGGTGTCGGGTAGCCGACAACGGGTCGGTCGGGTCGGGGCTGATATTGCTGGCTGCGGCCGGCCTGGTCATAGGCACCGCTTTCCTGGCGGCAGGTCTGGCCCCCGGGCTGGTGGCGGCGATGACCGCGGATTTCTGGATCTGCCAGCCGCCTCCCCTGTCCTGGGTCTGCCGGCTGTCCATCCGGTGGCAGCGCGGCAAACGCGGTCGTCTGGCCGCGCGATGCGCCCGTCTTTCCAGCGCTGCGGGCTCGGGAAACGGGTTCAAGGCGCGCCGCAAGGGAGCTGTGTACAGCCAGTTGATCTCCCGATACCCGACCGAGGACGAGTGGCTGCGCTCGAGTACCGGCGGCAACATTCTCGCCGCAATATCACAGAAGATCAATGACCGCCTGGGTCTGGATTTGACGCACGTATGGCAACCACTCGTCGGGGTCCTGTCCGACGGCGCGGCTGATGAGCTGGAGACCGACAGCACGACCATCGCGAAACGCTGCCAGCAGATGCTCATAGCTCTCGTCGCGTTTCCGCTCGCAGGGCTCCTTCCGTGGTTGTACGCCGTGCCGTGGCTCGCCCTCGCGCTTGTAGCCTTGGTGGCGTCACGCCAAGCGGCCATCGCGGCGGTCGCGACCTTCGCCGAACACGCGGCGACAGTCGTGATCATCCACCGCATGCTCCTCTACACGGCGCTGCGTGTCCAGCCGCCGTCGAATCCGGCCGCAGAAGTCGCAAGCGGCCGGCAGCTAAGCCAGCTGCTTGCCTCGTTTCACAACCTCGACGCCTCGCCATCCCTGATCTACCTGTGAGCCCCGCGCCGGCTCCCGCCATCCCGGCAGCGAACTCTCGAACTGGTGCTCGCCGCGGGCGCGGCGCCAAAACCGGGATGGACACACTGATCTATTCATCAAATGGATTGGTCCCTCGACTTTCGCCAATTTCTTGATCGTAACAGTTGGCTTCCACTGTTACGCTAGGTGGTTGGACGAACACTCTGTCACGTCCGCTCAGGTAGGGCCAGGCGACCGCCGCTCCGGCTCCCGCCGTCCCCGCCCCGATCGGTGTCCGCACTCGGCCGTGGCATGTTCCTGCCCGGCGTGTCGGCGCGCATACACCCGGCCATACGGGCCGGTAACGGGAGCATCAGCGTTTCCTAAAACACCGACTCTCGGTGGAGAGTGGTACGCCGAATGCTCCCGGAGTCGACTGTACCGCCGTCGTTCGCCGCGCTGCTGGCGACCTTCCGGCCGTGCTTCACCGCACCGACCTTCCGCACGTTTTGTGCTCTTGTGTACGGAATGTTGGCCGGCTCCGGCCGGCGCACCGTGTGCGGCATGCTGGTGGGCGCGGGCCTGTCCCGGGCGTGGCGGCACCACCGCGCGCACCGGTTCTTCTCCCGCGCGGCCTGGTCGCCCGACGAACTCGGCCTGGCGCTGGTCCGGCTGGTGGTAGGCCTCCTGGTCCCCGAGGGGCAGCCGGTCACCGTCGCCGTCGATGACACGCTGTATCACAGGTCGGGACACTCCGTGCATGCGGCCAGCTGGTTCCATGATGGGTCAGCCACAAGCACAACAAAGGCCGGTTTCGGGAATAACTGGGTGATTGCCGGCATCGTGCTCACCATCCCGCTGCTGGGCCGAGTGGTGTGCCTGCTGGTGCTGGCCCGCCTCGTGTGCACGGGCACCGTCGACGCCTCGCGACGGAAGCTCGCCACCCAGATGATGACGAAAACAGCCGAAAACCTCCCCGGCCGCATGGTCCACGGCGTCGGCGACGCCGCATACGCCGGCAAAGAGCTGTGCTCCCTGCCGGAGAACGTGACTTGGACCACCCGTGTCCGCACGGACGCCGACCTCTCCAAGCCGGCCCCACCTGAAAGGTCGCAAGCTCCCCACGCTGGAACAGATCGCCGCCGGGCTCACCTTCATCCCCGTCACCGTGACCCGCTACGGGAAGACCACCACCGCCTACGCAGCCGCCCTCACCTGCCTGTGGCCCGGGGTTTTCAGCTACAAACCAGGGCGGTCTCCAGCGGTCAGTGCACCGCCCGCATCGTGCTGGGACAGGGGGCTCGGCAAGCTTGATCGCGATCGGACAGGCTCCTGAGGTGAGGATTCGGTT